>DATHSU010000097.1:0-3338 GCA_035463895.1 Ignavibacteriaceae bacterium
GTGTAGAAGTTCCCGAATAAAATCTTAAATTTAACCCGGGTCGGAACCACTCGTTTATGAAAGTATGTATAGTAAGTCATTGTCACTTTCACTTTTTGATTAATCTTAATTTATGTGGACTTGTTTTGGGGACACGCTCTATTATTTTACGGGCTTCAAGGTCAAGCTTTACAGTAACCATATACCATACAACTTTACCGTCAAAAGTTTTAGCCAAAGATATGACTGCCTTATCTGTTAACTCCTCAAAAGATATTTCTTTGCGAGATTTTAAAGTTTTTAGAATAAAAATTTTAATAACATCATATCTTCTCTTTAGAATATTAACCCCCCGTTTACCATCGGGGTGCAGTGTCATTATTTTTTCTTCGCTCATTTTGCCTCCTTAATATCTTATTGATTCATTGAATTTATTCTTCCGGAAACGGAAAGTATCCTCTTCGCCCGAAGTAGTAAAGCAAATGACCAAAACCAGCAGCAAAGATTATCACAAGCACAAACAAAAAGGATTTGTTCATAGAAGTATCGAATGATAAAGAAACAAACCCGCCAAGAACTCCGAACAGCCAGCCCATTATTGCAAATATTTTGGTTGCTTTTTGAGAAGCTAATAAAAGTTCCAATACTTTTTCTTCAGGGAAGGAAAGATCATTTTTAAATCCTTCTTCATTTTTGGTGAGAATATTCTTAACGCCTTTCAGTATTGTTTTTTTGAATGCGTTGAGAATTTTCAGTTTCATCCAGCCAATCCAGATAGAATAACCAAGCATAAAAATTATTATAAACACAAAATATAAAACGCCGGTAGCAAGCTCAGATAAATCTCCCGGGATGCTGCTGATAATAAATCCCAATAATATTGCTGCGAAGAACGAAGCAACAAGCACCAGTATTTGTTTGCCTGAAGCCGGCATTGGATATACAATTCCCTTTTCAGTTTTCATTCCACTGGCAGGTATGTTTAGTTTATTGTTTTTCATAATTACTTTTTTAAGTGAAAAATAGTTACGCATCAATATGCAAGGCAAACACATTAAAAAAATTAATTGCCTCTCATTTTGTTCTTGCTTTGTAATTACAAGGGAAATTATTTATTCTCTGGTGCGGGATTAGTAAATTGCAACAACTCAATCAGGAGTATTTGAAATGAAACAAAAAATTAACTGGAAAAATCATTTTATTGAACTGCTTGTTGTAGTAATAGGCATCACAATTGCCTTTATGCTTGAAAACTGGAGGCAGGAAAGAGCGTCAAGCGAACTTGAACAAAAGTATCTCACCAGCTTCAAAGATGATCTTCAATACGATTCCAATAAACTTGACTCAACAATTACAGCAGTTCAGAATAAAATATATTTGTTAAGAAGCGTAATTGCCGAAATGAGCAGCGGTGATATTACTCAGGCAAGAGCAGAGGAAGTTATAACGGATATGCTAAGAAATCACAGCTTCGTCCCAAAACAGGCAACTTATGAATCAGTTAAAAACAGCGGCGGAATGAATACTATTTCTGATTATGAAGTTAAAGAAGCTATCGTTTCTTATTACTCTTTAAATGATGAACTCAGATTAAAGGAACAGGTTTTCTTCGACTATCTGCAGAACTTTGTTTTACCCTATGTTTATAAAAATGTGGAGTTTTTATCCGGAGGAATAGTAAACAAGTCAGCAATAAACAGTTTTGAGTTCAAGAATATAGTTGCAGGTTATTACGGACTTACAGAACAAAACTTTCAAGCGTATAAAGATTATAAGAATACAAATGATGAGTTATTAGAGAAGGTTTCTGAGTTTGTTGAATGAGGTTTGTGGTTAAATCAATTGTTGAAGTTGTCGCAAGCTTTGGCTCGCGTTCACAGGTTATTTACGCAGACCAGCTATCTCCCCTTCATCTTTTTTACATCTTTCATTGTGGAATGAAAGAACTTACCGAACGTTTTATCTTTCTGTCTCTTTTCAACATAAGACATCTCATTATACAACGACTCTTTATAAATTTTTATATAGTTGTTATAACGCTCCTCAGAAATTTCTCCCCTTTCCACTGCTTTCAGAACTGCGCAGCCGGCTTCAACCGTATGTGTGCAGTCTTTGAATTTGCACTGATCAGAAAGTTCATCAATTTCATTGAACGTATCACCGAGACCGGACTCATTCGAAATCACACCAAGTTCACGCATTCCCGGGTTATCAATTATTATCGCCCCATTTTCCAGAACAATTAGCTCGCGGCGGGTGGTGGTGTGTTTTCCTCTTCCGTCTTTTTCCCTGATGGGCTGTGTTTTGTAAAGTTCCTGGTGAATTAAATTATTCAGCAAGGTTGTTTTACCAACACCGGATGAACCAAGCAGGCAGTAAGTTTTAATTGGTTCGAAGAACGTCTTAATGTTTTCTATATCGCCATCGTTATTATTACTGAAAACCGCAACAGTAACATCAGGTAAAATTTTGCGGATATCATTTTTCTTACTTTCAATTTCATCTTCGCTTATAAGGTCACTCTTACTTAAGAATATTACCGGAGTTATTTTGCCCTCGTTTATCATTACGAGGTAGCGTTCGAGTCTTCTTAAATTAAAGTTTGAATCGAGCGATTGCATAATAATCGCAGTATCTATATTCGCAGCGATAAGCTGGTATTCAACCTTTTTGCCGGATGCTTTTCTTTTTAGTAATGATTTACGCGGAAGGATGTCGTGAATAATTGCAAGCTCATCATCATCAAACAACTGTGCATAAACCCAATCACCAACAGCAGGCAGATCAAGCGAGTCCTCTGAGTTAAATAAAAACTTTCCTGTAAGCTCTGCATAAATATCTTTTACTCCGTTAGAAACAACAAAGCTGTTTTTATTTACACTTATTACTCTTACGATGTTAAAGTCATTGGTTTTAGATAAATCAAGTTTATCGTTGAACCAATTGTTGAATCCGAGGTTTTGCAGAGTGTCCATATTTTTTCTACAAATAACAGTAACCACAGACTGAATTAAATTCTATACAGCAAAATATATTCAATTATTGAATTTCAAAAACAATTACCGCAGTATTATCATGTTTCTGGTTTGTGAAAAGCTTCCGCTTATAAGTCTGTAAAAATAAGTTCCGCTAGTAAGATTATCTGCAGTGAAATAAATTTGATATTCACCAGCGGGTTTATAATCATTCACAAGTGTTGCAATTTCATTTCCAAGAACATCATACACCTTCAGTGAAACAAATCCAAACTCTGTAATCCGGTATTTAAAACTTGTTGACGGGTTAAACGGATTCGGATAATTCTGAGATAAATAAAATTCATCGGGTAAATTATTTGTGTTATCCTCAACAGAAGTTGT
>DATHSU010000098.1:0-13597 GCA_035463895.1 Ignavibacteriaceae bacterium
CCATTCCCCGGGCTTTCTGAAAACCATTTTTCTGATGTCTCATAAATTCACCCCATAATTTTTATTTATATTGTATTCTATCATTCAATGAATTTAACGAATTTGAATAAATATTTAAGTAAAAAACAATTATCTGCTGTACTTGCGCTTTTCCTGCTTATAGTAGTCGCAGGATATATTACATTCTTTACTCCGAATTATTATTCTCTGGATGAACCTATAGTATTTGAAATAAACGATGGCGAATCATTTAAATCCGTTGCTGATAGACTTGCTGATACAAAGGTTATTCCAAGTAAAATGAATTTCAGGGTTGCCGCTTTTTTATATGGTGCTGAAAAAAAAATTAAAGCTGCCCGTTTTAAAATTCCTAACGGTTTAAGTTACCTGGATTTACTTGATCTTTTAGTTCACGGTCCGGCTGATTTTTTGAGGAATATCAGGGTCAATGACGGGCAAACAATAAAGTGGCTTTCAGGAAAAGTACGAAGAGATCTCAGGATTGATAGCAGTGCCTTTGCAAATACCGCACGTAATCCTGAGTTTGTCAATTCACTGGGAATTGACCAGCCGACGATGGAGGGTTATTTATTTCCCGGTAATTACAAAATTTATGAAAGAAGTTCACCTGAGGAAGTAATTAGGATATTTCATAAAGGATTTACTGACTTTTGGCATGACACACTAAAATCCAGAGCGAAAGAAATCGGATTTACTATCCATCAGGTAATTACATTTGCTTCCATTGTAAAGGGTGAAACAAACTTAGTTGATGAAATGCCCCGGATTGCAGGCGTATATCATAACCGGCTCAGAATCGGGATGAGGCTTCAAGCTGATCCAACTATTCAGTACTTGCTTCCTGATGGATGGAGAAGATTAATGTATAGAGATTTAAACATTGATTCGCCTTATAATACTTATAAATATGCCGGTCTTCCACCGGGACCTATAAATAATCCGGGAAAAAATCCTATACTTGCAGTGCTGTATCCTGAAACACATAATTATTTGTATTTTGTGGCTGACGGAAAAGGCGGACATAATTTCGGACGAACCTATAATGAACACTTAAAGTATGTACGGGAATACAGAGAATGGTTAAGAAATCAGCAAAGAAAATAAAGTTTTTGTTAGCATTTTTAAGTTTAATTTTTCTATCGCACTGTGCCAATCAACTACCGCCCGGCGGAGGCGAAGAAGATACTACTCCTCCTGAAATAATCTCAGTTTATCCTGAAGACGGGCAAGTCAACTTTAAAAATGATCACTTTAAACTAAGATTTTCGGAGTACGTAGACAAAAGATCTTTCAGAGAAGCAATTTTTATTTCACCAACTGTTGAAGGTGAGTTGGAAATCAGTTGGACCGGAAGAACAGCAACAGTTACTTTTCCCGAAGGACTGCGGGAAGATTATACTTATGTAGTTACTATCGGAACTGATGTGGTCGACTTAAATAACCGGAACAGAATGGCACAATCATATACCTTCTTATTTGCAACCGGTGATAAAATTGATACTCGCAGTGTTTCGGGAAAACTTTATGATAAAGATGCTGATGGTGTTTTAATTTTTGCTTATCGTATAGTTGATGACACTACTGACTACTTAAAACAAAAACCTGATTACGTTTCTCAGGTAGGCAAAAATGGAAGCTTTGTACTTAACGGACTAGCTGAGGATAATTACAGAATTTTTGCGGTTAAAGATCAGCTCAGAGATATGTTGTTTCAAGCAGAATCTGACAAAATTGGAATTCCTTATGCTGAAATTTCATTGAAAGATGAAGACTCAAGTTTTACTGGTTTGAATTATTTTCTTATGTCTGCAGATACTACCAAACCACGTTTAGTAAGCGCTGTTATGACGGATAGAAACCACGTGTTGGTCACTACTTCAAAACCTGTTGATTCAAGTATAATTTCTGCAAATAATTTTTCTATTATTGATTCAACTGAAAATATGGAGTACGCTGTTCTTTACGCATTTAAAGGTAATACAAAACCGGAAGAATTAGTGGTCGTAACAGATCAAAGCTTTTCAGATCAAAATGAAATATATCTGCGGGCAGACCGACTTATTGATGCGTCAGGGAATATCTACATCGACGATTATACTAACCTTACAGTTTCTGATCGGGAAGATACTTCCGCGGCTAAAATATTTAAAAACTTTCCGCTTGATTTAAGAAGAGTTGATTTTAAAGATCCCTCGGTTCTTTTTTATTTTGATGATGCATTTAACACTAGTGAAGTGAAAAATGCAATTACATTCACGGATACTTTAGGTAACAATGTTCCATTTAATTTGTTCTTTCCTGATGATGCAACAATTAAATTGAAGCCTTTGAGTAATTTACAGGCTGAAAAAGATTATTTAATAAATTTTGATTTTTTAAAATTTAAGGATGCAGCCGGAAACTTTACAGATACAATTATAACGCAGAGGATAAGAACCATAAGCGGACTTGAATTTACCGGTGCTTCCGGTCAGGTAGTGGCTGATTCATTAGAAAACTTTCTAATAGTAATAACAAGTATTGATAAAACCGGTTTGTTTTATCAGACAAAACCAAATATTAAATTTGAATTTAGTTTTGAAAGAGTTGAATCAGGTAAATATATGCTTTGGGGTTATTATGATAATAATATGAATGAAAAATATGATTATGGATATCCATCGCCTCTGGAATACTCAGAAAGGTTTTTTGTTTACAAAGATACACTTGAGTTAAGACCAAGATGGAGTATAACCGATTTACGTTTTGATGCTAAATAATTTATTACTGATCAGATTTATATATTAAGCGCCCACGCTTAATAGTCATACAATTAAGATTTTTACCTACGTTGTAAACAATATCCGAATACTCTTTAGCATTAAAAACTGCAAAGTCAGCATCTTTCCCAATTTCTATGCTTCCAGCAGAATTACTTCTGTTTAATGATCTGGCTGCATTAATTGTTACTGAACTAATAGTTTCCTCAATCGTCATTCCCATTTTCAGTGCAGCTAAACTCATTATAAGGTGAAGATTATTAATATGAGAAGAACCCGGGTTATAATCTGTTGATAAAGCAACCAGAGCTCCGCTGTCTATTAATTTTCTTGCAGGGGCATATTGATAATTGAGAAAGAAAGAAACGCCTGGTAATATATCACACACAATATTCTGATCAGAAAGCTTGTTCAAATCTGAATCTTTTAAAACTTCCAGATGATCAACGCTAACTGCGCTGTATTTAATTGCGGAATCAATTCCACCAATGCTATTGAACTGATCAGTGTGTAGTTTAATTCCTAAGCCCAATTCCGTTGCTTTTGAAAATATAATTTCAATTTCTTCAGATGAAAAAGCAGTTGTTTCACAAAAAGCATCGCAAAACTCAGCAAGTTTATTTTTAGCAATGTAGGGAAGCATTTTATCAACAATCTCATTAATGTACGAGTGATGATCAAGTTTATATTCAGGCGGATAGGTATGTGCACCGAGAAAAGTAGATACTATATCAATTGCATATAGCTCATCAATAATCTTAATAGCATTAAGGAGCTTAATTTCGTTTTCAAAATCCAATCCATAACCGCTTTTTATTTCAAGTGTTGTTACACCTTGTTTAATGAAGTCTTCAATTCGTGGTTTCATTATTTCAACTAAAGTATGCAGAGGAGTTTCTCTTACAGCTTTTACAGTAGTTAAAATTCCTCCACCTTTTTTTGCTATTTCTTCGTAATGAATTCCGGAAATTTTCTGCCTGAACTCATCAGCTCTTGAACCGGCAAATGCAGTATGAGTATGACATTCGACAAGACCGGGAAGGATGATTTTATTATTGAGATCAATCTTTTCAATAGTCCGATATTTATCAAGCGATGTATTACGGATAATATCTACAATCTTTCCATCTTCAACAAAAACGGAATGATCAGTCAGTACATCAAGTTGACTTAATTCACCTCTTCGTTTTGCATTTTTACCGTTTGTGTTAACAGTTACTATTTGTTCAGCGTTAATAAGAAGTAATTTCATTATTCAAATTTATTAATTGTTTCCCTCACTACTTTGGCTTCAGTAAATCCCAACTGGTTAAGTCTGAATCTCATATCATTTGCCTCAGAATTTTCTTTGAAATCTCCTAATTTTACTTTATAAAATGGAGGCTCAAAATTAACATAACATCTTTGATTGGGTATCAGCGAACTTAATTCTGAATTAATTCTATTAGCTTCATCAAGTTCATCTGTTGCAATTACCTGAACACGGAATCCATCTATAGTACCAACAATCTTTTTATTTTCATGAGATTCAGACCTTTCTTCATATTCATACCAGGCATCTGAGGTTTCAGAATATGGATCTGTAATAAATTCTGTTTCATCCAATATTATTTCCGGTCTGTAAGGTGTTAAGTTAAAAGATTCTTTTTCATCAGGTGCAATTTTATCTGTCTTTTCTTCTTTTACATCCTCGCTTTTTCCGGAAGTTTCATACCTGCCTGAAGTTGAAACAGCACCGCATCCAGCAAAAAAATAAGATAATATTATTGAGAGCAGTAAAACTCTTAGTGTTGAATTTTTGTAAAGTTCTCTTAATCCTGTCATTTCAGCTTAAAATCTCCTATTTGAATAAAGATAAAGACTAGTAACCTTTAATTTAAGTTTTTTTGAGTAAAATGTCATTTTTTTGTATTTTTACACATTCATTTATTAAAGATTATAAAATGGCTGCAAAAAAATTAAAGATTCTCTTCGTTACATCAGAAGTAGTACCTTTCGTAAAAACCGGCGGCTTGGCAGACGTATCTGCAGCACTTCCACAAATGCTCTCAGAATTAGGTCACGAAGTCAGGATTGTAGTTCCTAAATACGGTGCCGTTGATGAAAGAAAATTTAAAATTCACGAAATTGTCAGACTCAAAGACCTGCAAATAAAAATCGGTGATAAGGAAGTTACTTTTTCTCTGAAATCATGTTTCTTACCCGGTCAGAGAATAAGAGTTCAAATATATTTTCTTGATAACCATGAATATTTTGGAAGCAGAAACAGTCTCTATGTAGATCCCAAAACCGGAAAAGATTATCCTGATAACGATGAAAGATTTATTTTATTAAATCGTGCAGTGATGGAACTTATTATCAAGCTCGGCTGGATACCTGATATTATTCATTGCAATGACTGGCAGACCGGTTTGGTACCTGTTTACTTAAAAACTGTTTACAAAAATGAACCTGGATTTGATAAGTTTAATACTTTATATACTATTCATAACCTTGGGTTCCAGGGTGAATTTCCAAAATCAACATTTGAAAAATTAGGATTACCGGAAGAATTGAAATCTGATAAAGGAATAATTCATAAAGGCAAAGTAAACTTTATGAAAGGTGCTTTATTGTATGCAGATACAATTAACACCGTTAGTGAAACTTATGCAAACGAAATTCGTACAGTTACAGAATTAGGCGAAGGATTAAAAGAAGTTCTTGCAAAACGAAAAGGGGACCTGTTCGGAATTGTAAATGGTATTGATACTAAGGTTTGGAATCCCGAAAAAGATAAAATGATTCCGAAAAAATATTCTGCAAAAAATCTTGAAGCAAAATTAGAAAACAAAAAAGACCTTGCTGAACGATTCGGGTTCACTTACAATCCCGATCTGCCAGTCATTGGAATGATATCAAGATTATTTGATTCAAAGGGAATTGACCTGGTTCAGAAGGCATTTCCGGAATTGATGAAATTAAATATTCAAATTATATTACTTGGTACGGGAGATACTAAGTATCATCAGTTCTTTGAAAAGATGAGTTCAAAATACAGTAAAAAATTTGCTTGTTATCTGGGTTTTAATGATGAACTAGCTCATCTTATTGAAGCAGGTGCTGATATTTTTTTGATGCCATCTAAATACGAACCATGCGGATTAAACCAGATGTACAGCTTAATGTATGGTACTGTGCCTGTGGTACGCGAAACAGGAGGACTTGCCGATACAGTTATTAGTTATAATGAAAAAACAGGTGATGGAAACGGTTTTGTTTTTAAGAAATATGATTCCAAGGATTTTTTAAAAGAACTCAAACACGCATTAAATGTTTTTGACGATAAAAAAACCTGGAATAAAATAATGAAAGCAGGAATGAAGTCTGATTTTAGTTGGGGAACTTCTGCTAAAAAGTACATCGACCTTTATAAAACTATCCTAACAAGCAACTAAGTCTAATGCCGGTTAAAGCTGTTTTTCTTGACCGGGATGGTACTCTAAATGAGGACCCGGGTTATTTGGGTGAACCTGACAAGGTAGTATTATTGCCGGGTGTTGGTGACGCACTGTCAAAATTAAAAAATAAGTATCATTTCCTTCTCATTGTTGTATCTAATCAATCAGGCATTGCAAGAGGTTTAATTACATCTGAACAAGTTGATGCTGTTAATAGGAAAATTTCTGAATTACTGGCCTCAAAAAACGCTAAAATAGATGCATACTATTATTGCCCGGCTCATCCAGATTTCAGCACAGAAGAGGAATGTATCTGCAGAAAACCTTCACCTTATATGATTTTGAAAGCTAAAGAAGTTTTTGACATAGACTTAAGCAGTTCTTATTTGATAGGTGATTTTGCAACCGATATTCAATCTGGAATTCAGGCTGGTATTAAGAGTATTCTGCTCAAAACCGAAAAATTTAAGGATAGTATTTCTATCTTGCATAATCAGAATATATTTCCAAGTTTTGTAGCTGAAAACATAACCGATGCTTACAATTTTATAATAAAAGATTCTTACGGAGATAATTTGTGCTAAACAAACTTCTTGTTTCTTCTCTTTTAATCTTTCTTTTATTTTTTCATTCCTGTGCAGATGACCCATCATCTGTAGGATTGGATTTATTAGAGCAAGACTTTCTTAAAATAGATACTGTAAATTCTGCTGACGCTAATTATACTCAAATCTCTTCTTACTTTAAAAAAGCAGTTTCTCTGGGTAATTCAGCACGTTTACTGGTTGGCAAAAAGGAAAATTATACTGCCCACACGTTGATGAATTTTGCGTTTATTTTACCCGATTCTATAAAAACTGACTTTAACGATGGAAATTTAATAATTGAATCGGCTGAAATAGAGATATTTCCTAATTATGTTTTTACATCAAATGATAGCCTAGCTGCATTTGATTTTACAGCATTCGAAGTATTATCAAACTGGAGTTCATCTAGTTTTACCGCTGATTCATTTAATGCTCTTCAGTATAATTCAGATGATTTGATCCTGGATAAATCTCTTACTGATTCTATATACTCGTTCAGAATAAATAGTGATGTTGCAAGAAAATGGATTGCCTTTGCGATTAATCCAGATTCTTTAACTAACTATGGAATAGTGATCTCGCCTACGTTAGGTACAGAAAAAATCCTTGGGTTTCAGGCTTTTGATCCCTTTTCGGATACAGCAACCAAATTAAAAATAATTGTTAGTAAACAAGGTTCTTATGTAGATACACTGCAGGGTTTTGTAGCTTCTGACATAAGTGTTCTTATTGGTGATTTACCAGCCAGTGAACCTGACTATATGCTGATTCAGTCAAGTTTAGCTATTAACTCTAAATTATTTTTTGATCTTTCTGCACTTCCCAAGAATATTGTTATTAATAGGGCAACATTGGTTCTCCAATCAGATTCATCAAAGAATTTATTTGGTTCCGCTTTTGAAAATTCTTTAGTGGCTTTACTTATTACAAACAGCCAGACAAATGATGTAAACAACGAACTTTTTATTCGTCTTGCACATGAAAATTTTAAGTATTCCGGTGATATTACCCCTATGATAAGAAAATGGTTAAGAGATGGTGATAATTACGGAATGATTATCAGGTCCGGTAGTGAACAAGTTGGTGCGGAACTTTTTTACCTTTATAGCAGCCAGACTTCAGATTTAACAAAAAGACCTTATTTAGAAATTGTCTATTCATATAATTAGTTATGACAAAAAAAATATTTTTAGCAATAGCATTATTACTCCTCGCTTTGAATACATCGCTTGCACAAAGTAATTCTACTTATACACGTTTTGGAATAGGTGATCTTGAATTTTCAACTTCTGCAAGAAAAATTGGTGTCGGCCAATTAGCAGTTTCTGTTAATGATGATAATTCTATCTCTACTCTTAATCCTGCTGCCTGGTATAAATTTAAGGGAACAAGATTCAGCGTAGACCTATCTTATACTGGTTTATTTATTTCAGATAATAATTCTTCAAGCTTCTATTCTGAAACCGACTTTAAAGGTTTTAGTTTCGGTTTTCCTGTTAGTGAAGATTATGGTATCGGAGTTGCAACTGGATTAATACCTTATTCCAGAGTAAGTTACAAAGCCAAAGAAATTGTGTCCGGCTCTGAATCATATACAGCAGATTATGAAGGTAAGGGGGGTTTATCTCAAATTTTTATCGGTACTTCGGTGCTTCTTCCGGGAGAAATATCAATCGGTGCAACTTTAGATTATTATTTTGGAAACCTCTCTTACAAAACTGATATTAATTTTGTAAATCAAACAACATTTCCTTCACAGTTTGAAAAACTTCATAAATCAACCGGCTTTGGAAGCACGGTAGGAATTCTAACCCCAGATTTAATATCCGTGTTTGGTATTGGGGGAGTCGTTTCAAATCTTCGTTTAGGTGCCTCTGTTAAAATCATTCCTGAAATGGATACAGATATCCTACTAATTTCACGTTCAGTAACAATTGAGGACACATTGTTTAATAACCGAACAACTATGATTGTTCCTCAACGTGTCTCAGCGGGATTGAGTTTTAACTTGTTTTCAAATTATTTGCTCACAATGGATTATGCTTTCCAGCCATGGAGCGAATATAAATTAGCAAATAATACACAAAATGTATTAAGAGATATGCACAAAATTAGTACAGGATTTGAATACAAACCTGGACAAATTTTGGGTGCTTCAGTATGGGAACAAATAATCTGGCGTGCCGGTTTAAGCTTTGAAAAAACGCAATATTTAATAAATAATCAGGGAATTGATCAATTTTCACTATTTGGCGGATTATCATTCCCGCTTGGGCTTGAGAATAGCATAGATATTGCTATTCAGTATTCAATGAGAGGAACAACCGATTTCGGTCTTCTCAAAGAAAATATATTTAAATTAAATTTCGGAATCAGTTTTGGTGAAATCTGGTTCTTAAGATATGATTATTAAAATTATACGAGGAAAACAGTGAAAACTTTAGTTAAAGCAAGTGCTTTTATGCTGTTAATAGTTTTAATTTGCAATTGCGGAAGCACTTCAAATGCAACAGCAAGAGTAACTTATACTGCAGCAGATTCTATGAAGTGTCTTGAGCAGTATAGTTTATTTTCTGAATACCATAAGAATAAAGATTACGCCAGTGCATTGCCATATGGCTGGAATGTGCTTGATTGCGGACCCGAAAGATTCGCCAGATGGTTCTATTATAAAATGGAAGAAACCTTATGGTTTATGCACGACTCTTCAGGAGCGAGTCCTGAATTAATTTCTGAAATTCAGGATTCTATTGTGGGATTTTATGATTATGCGATTATATATCATCCCGAAGATAAAGCATATTACCAGGTTCGAAAAGCTTATGTGAAGGAAATTTGGCTGGGAACTGATGCAGATGAGGTTATAAAGGATTATGAATTAGCATTTGAATGGAAAGATGATTTTTCATCTTTTTATTATAATAGGTTAGGACAATTGTATAAAAATAATACTTCGGATGAAAATGATTACAAGAATAAAGCTTTGGATTTATACTCAATGCTTTCTGAAAAAGAGACCGATAATCCTCAATGGATAAGTGAATTAGAAAGCCTTGCTGAAAATATTGATGAGTTAGTACAGCTTTCTAAACGTGCCTGGGATTTAGACAGAGAAAATCTTCAAAAAGCCTGGCGCTATGCCTCAATGGCTATTCGCGCAAGTGAATTTCTTGTAGCAATTGAACCTCTGGAATTTTTGGTTGAAAAATCACCGGAAGCAATAAACTATTGGAATCAGCTTGCATCAGCATATCAAAAAACTGATCAGTTAACCAAAGCAGAAAACGCTTACAGAAAACTTATTCAGCTGGAGCCTCAGACAAGAGAACATTACCTGAATTTAGGTATAAACCTGAGAGAGCAGGGCAAACTTTCTGCAGCCCGCAGTGAATTTCAAAAGGCCAGTGATGTCGGTGGAAATTGGGCTTTACCAATTTATTATGAAGGTTTTCTATATGAGCAGGCTGCTAGAAGCTGTACTGATTTTGATGCAAAAATAGTTTTTCTTTTAGCACAGCAAACCTACCGTAAAGCTCTATCTATGGATCCATCTCTGGATATGGCTCGTGATAGAATCGGTGCACTTTCTGGTGCGGTTCCTGCTAAAGAAGATTACTTTTTCAGGAATTATAAATCCGGTGATGTTATTCAGATTACCTGTGTCGGATGGATTGGCAGATCCGTTACAGTACCGTAAATCATAACAGTGTGATATTGCATAGTTTAAAAGCTTCCTTGAGTTTTCAGGGAAGCTTTTCTATTTTTGAATTCATATTATTTACTAATAAAAATTGTTGTAATTATGGAAAACCATCTTAAAAATGACCCCGAAATATTCAAAGTTGTACAACTTGAAACCGATAGACAATTAAATAAACTCGAACTAATTGCATCTGAAAATTTTGTCAGTCAGGCAGTTCTGGAAGCTGCTGGTACAGTGCTTACTAATAAGTATGCTGAGGGATATCCAGGTAAACGATACTACGGTGGCTGTGAATTTGTAGATATGGCTGAAGATATAGCAAGAGAAAGGTTAAAAGAATTATTCAAAGCTGAGTATGTTAATGTTCAGCCGCATAGTGGTTCTCAGGCTAATATGGCAGTGCTTATGACCCTGCTGAAACCCGGAGATAAGTTCTTAGGTTTAAGTCTAGCACACGGTGGTCATTTAACTCATGGTTCTCCGGTAAACTTTTCGGGCAAGTTATATGAAGCGATTGGTTATGAGTTAAATGAAGAAACGAAAACGCTTGATTATAATAAAATTGAAGATATTGCAAAACAGGAAAAACCTAAATTAATCATAACCGGGGCAAGTGCATATTCAAGAGAGTGGGATTATAAAAAGTTCAGAGAAATTGCTGACTCTGTCGGTGCTTTGTTATTATGTGATATGGCCCATCCTGCCGGTTTAATAGCAGCAGGTTTCTTAAATAATCCTCTTGAATATTGCGATGTGGTTACATCGACCACTCACAAAACATTAAGAGGTCCAAGGGGAGGAATTATCCTTATGGGTAAAGACAAAGAAAATCCATTCGGATTAACTACTCCAAAAGGAGATAGAGTTAAAATGATGTCTGAACTTTACGACAGTATGGTAATGCCGGGAATTCAGGGAGGTCCGCTAATGCATATAATTCTGGCAAAGGCTGTTGCATTCGGTGAGGCATTAAATAGTGAGTTCAAAAATTATATTAATCAGGTAAGAAAGAATGCTAAAGCCCTCTCGGCTAAATTGATGGAATATGATTTTGATGTTGTATCCGGCGGAACTGATAACCATTTAATGCTGATTGATCTTTCAAACAAAAATATCACAGGCAAGGAAGCTGAACATTCACTGGAAAAGGCTGGTATAACAGTCAATAAGAATATGGTTCCTTTTGATAAAAGAAGTCCATTTGTTACCAGTGGTATAAGAATTGGAACACCTGCACTTACTACAAGGGGAATGAAAGAGAATGAAATGGAAATAATTGCTGAAATAATTAATAAAGCCGTCAGCAATTTTAAAGATGAACAACAGCTTGAAAGCTTAAGTAAAGAAGTAAAAAAATTAGCTTCAGGATTTCCTTTATTTGCATAGTGTAATTAAAGAGGTAATGTGTCGGATACAGATGTAATTAAAAGAGAAGATATAGAAGAAGAAGATATGGGGGTTGCAATGTCATTTCTTGATCATCTTGAGGAATTAAGATGGAGAATTATATATTCGGCAATTGGTATTATAGTTGGGACTGTTATTGCCTGGCTTTTTATTGATTTTCTGATAGAAGATGTACTACTCAAACCGGCTGATGATAACCAGATTGCTTTGCAGAATCTCAGGCCATTCGGTCAGCTTTTTTTATATGTTCAGGTAGCTATAATGGTTGGCATTATTTTCAGCATACCTAATTTATTTTATCAGTTATGGAAATTCATTTCTCCGGCTTTAAGAAAAAATGAACGGAAATATATAGTCAGCATTGTTGTTTTTTCTTCTTTCTGTTTTATTGCAGGAATTTTATTTGCCTATTTTGTTATGCTGCCTCTTACATTCGGATTTGCAGCCCAGTTTGGAACCGAAGCAATTAAAAATGAGTTTGCTATAGATGAATATATGTCAATTATATTGAGTGTTATGTTAGCTGCAGGACTTGTATTTGAACTACCGATGCTGTCATTTTTTCTTTCGAAACTGGGCATTTTAACGCCGCGTTTTATGAGGAAGTATCGTAAACATTCAATAGTAATTATATTAATTTTTGCTGCTTTCCTTACTCCTGGTGGTGATCCTGTATCACAACTGGTTTTAGGTATTCCGTTGGTTCTGTTATATGAAATAAGTATTTTAATTTCAAAAATATCCCAAAGAAAAAGTTGATAACTAGATCACTTTCACAAATAAGCCGGCCTATTAAACAAGAGCTTGAAGACTTCGACCTTCTTTTCAAGAACTCTATGAAATCCAAAGTTGGTATAGTTGATCTCGTCACCAGATACATACTTCGTCAGAAAGGTAAAAAAATCCGTCCTTTACTGGTTCTATTGTCCTCAAAAACTGCAGGCGGAGTTAATGACAGAAGTTATCGTGGTGCAGTTTTAGTTGAACTTCTTCATACTGCAACACTGATACATGATGATGTTGTTGATAACGCAGATAAGCGCAGGGGAGTATGGTCAATCAATGCTTTATTTAAGAATAAAGTTTCTGTTCTTATGGGCGACTACTTATTATCCAGAGGATTGATGATTGCTGTTGAAGGTAAGGATTTTGATTTTTTGGGTGTTATTACAAATGCAGTTAGAAGAATGTCGGAGGGTGAACTCCTTCAGATTCAAAAAACACGTAAGCTTGATATTGATGAAGAAACTTATTTCAAAGTTATCTCTGATAAAACTGCATCATTACTTGAAACTTGCTGTGTAATAGGTGCTATGAGTGCTTCCAAAAATTCTGAATATCACGAGGCTATGAGAAAATTCGGTCATTCAATAGGTATATCATTTCAGATACGCGATGATATTCTTGATTATGAAGGAACTTCCAGTCTTATTGGCAAGCCGGTAGGTGGAGATATAAAAGAAAAAAAAATAACTTTACCATTAATTTATTCGCTAAGGCAGGTCAGTGACAGTAAGGCATCTGAAATTAAAAAGCTGTTAAAAAATGGAAAAGATAAAGATAAAGTAAAAAAGATCATTCAGTTTGTAAGAGAAAATAATGGGATTGACTATGCACTTCAAACAGCACAAAAGTATTCTGTCGAGGCAAAAGAATCTCTAAGTGTTTTTCCTGACTCTC
>DATHSU010000099.1:0-5283 GCA_035463895.1 Ignavibacteriaceae bacterium
TTCAAGTTCCTCAGCCGTTAATCTCCAATAATTTTCTTTTTTAGTTTGAAGCCATTCAACATTACGTCCAATTATTTTTGCCTGAGGTGCATAAGATACCCAGCTAGGTGTCGGTATCAGAAGATCACCATAATAAACATATTGAAGCATAAACATCAATTCTTTTGAACCGGGTCCGATTAAAACATTTTCTGCAGAGTGACAAATTCCATGTCTTCTGCAATGGTATTCTGCGACTGCTTCTCTTAGTGAAGGCAGACCTTTTACCGGCAGGTAATCTTTTTGAAAAGCGTTTACCTTTAGTTCATCAATTACTGGTCTTGGAACAGGAAAAGGAGATTGCCCCAGACCAAGTTTATAAACCTGCTTACCCTGCTTTATCAGTTCTGCAGATTTTTCATTTATGACCAGTGTAGCTGATTGAGGTAATCCCCTTACCTTAAGGTTCAACTGAATATTGAAATTATTGCTCTTATTGTTTGTCATATTGGATTATTATTATTTGATTGAACAAAAATTAAAAATAATATCAACCAAAAAAAAAGCCTCACTGGGAGGCTTCTAAGATTTAGATGAAATTATTTAAAGTTATTTGAGCATTACCATTTTACCATTAACATTTCTGTCAGCAACTTTAAGATTATAAAAGTAAACACCGCTTGTTACCTTAGCACCCTTATCATTATCTCCTTCCCATCTTACCAGATAGTTCCCTGCTGGTATCTGTTCATTGATTAGTGATTTAATCAATCTTCCCTGAACATTAAATATATTCAACTCAACAAACGAGTTTGTGAGATCATACGGAATTGTAAGTGTAATAATTGTTGAGGCATTAAATGGATTAGGATAATTTGAAATCAAAATTTGACTTTGCGGAATTAACGATCTGTCATTATCAATTTCCACACTTGTAATTAAAGAAGGTCCGTATCCTCTGGTGTTGCCGCTTGAATCAGCTAAGTAGATATTTACCCATTCGGGTCTAAGTGCTGATTGCAGATATGTATCATTCCATTCATCATCAGTTAATCTTAAATAGTCTTCCGTCCTGTACTCATAATAACTCATCATCGGACCAACGTAAGCGGTTAGAATTCCGTCAGGATCATCGGTCACTATAACACCGAGATTTATAGGTCCGGTGCCTACATGAGAAATCCAACCATACTCTCCTCCCAAACAATCTGTTGGTGTAGTGTGAATATCAGCTACAAGAAAATCACTATTCATTAATCCAACGTGATCCTCATAAGCTTCATCAGAATAAAAAAGCTTAGAATACCATCCGTCATATTTGGGTCCACTCATATTTCCGGTGCTGTAAACAATTTTTGTTAAGAAAACTTTTTCTTCCTGCGATAGTGGTAAATCCTGAAGTTCCTTCACCGAAATAGATTTTAATGTATCGGCAACCGCGTAAAGATGATTAAAGTAATAAACCAAATTAGATTGATACTGAGGATCAGGAAAATTTAGAGTTTGAAGTTTGTTTAGAGCTATAGTTGAAAAAGTTTTTAAGTTCTGATAAAACTCCGGAAAAGGTTCAACATAACCGTAGGGATATGAACAGATAGTACTGCCAGTATAGGATTGCTTTGCATAAAGAAGATTATCATGTCTAAGCTCTGTCCAGGATGCAAGCTGTGTATTCATCTGTTTCTGCCAGAATGCGGCTGTTTGCATAAAATCAGGTAATAATGTTCTGTCTTCAGAGGGATTTAATCCTCTTACTGAACTGAGCCAGATATTATATAGTGATGAATTCCAGAATGTATCATCATAAGAATCAATTAAATATCTTAGTGCCGCCAGATTTGATGAATAATGATATTGGTTCAATTCATTTTGCAGCAGCTGAGCGGAGGCGCTGTTACCCATAGCAAATAATACATCCAATGTTGATGGAAATAATCTGCATATTTTTTGACCAAGATATTTTATCCTATCATAAACAACTGATGCTGTTACATATGAATCAATTACAAACCTCTGCCCAAATAACAAAAATGCTGATGCAGGCTTTATACTATCAGGACTCATAGGATTACTGTAGAGTATCTGTGATAGAATGAGTTGCGCAGCAAATGATTGATTAGCAAGTGTATCCTGAAATTCAACAACCTTTAAACTATCAAGCAAATTCAATGCACTTGTAAGATTTACAGCATCCTTTAAAAAAGAAATATGCTCAATAGTAACGTTGTCCTGTTCGCCTACAAAAAATGAAATGATATCTTCTATCTCTTCATAATCAGTCCATGAGTTCGTTAAGGTTACTAATTCATTCAGGAGCACAGCGTCAATGATTTGCCTTTGAATATCTTCAAACGATTGAGATTCACATCCGATCGGAGGGATTGTGGATGAAGGAGTGCTAAGATATAATTCTGTTCTTCCAAGCCACATCATTGCTCTGAAGTACATTGCTAGTTGTGGATAAATATCACTAGTATAATGCCCCCGTGGTTTGAATTGACTCCAGTCTATCTTCTTACAATTATCTGAAAACAGATATTCAAGATCAGGTTGCTCGAGTTCAATCTTAATTAAAATATTAGCAATTACAGGTTGATTTGAAGAATAGTAAGGATCAACACTCTCACCCAATAATTTTAGCGGTACAGTAAGATAGACATCAATATCCTTTAATGATTTTTCCATTTCAGGATATGATGAATAAGCATTTGCCAGTTGATACTGTTTCGAATGAAGCGATGACAAAAACGTTTTCAGTCTTGGGATAAGAATTCCCAGTTCGATGTCCGTTAAAATTCTATCATAAGAAATGTGAAAAGCGTGAAGTATTGCATCAGTGGAAACATAAACAGGAAGATCTTTATGGAAAATATCTAAAAAGGCTTCTCCAAAAGAAACTTTATTCAACCTTTCAGAGACCACAAATCCATTTTGCGCAATTAATGATTCTTCATATTCAGTTAGTCCGTATCTGATTTTTATTGAATCAAAATACCGGGCATTTTCGCAAGTCAGATTGAGATCACCAACAAATGTTCCAGCCGTATGCATTTGCATTAACTGCTCAGTATTCATATTCTGGTTACTTTGAAGAAATTCTTTGTACAACTGGATATTAAAATTCGATTGTGGAAATATTACACAAGGGATGAGAGTTACGAGGAAAAGAAACTTAATAGTTTTCATTTCTTTCTCCATTTTTTTTGCAAAATAGGAAATCGAAATCTTTAAAACAATTAACAAATAGCAATAAAAAAGCCCCGATAAAACATTATCGAGGCTTTGTGACCCCAAGGGGATTCGAACCCCTATTACCGCCGTGAAAGGGCGAGGTCCTAACCATTAGACGATGGGGCCATTAAAAAATAAACTAAATTCAAAATCTTTTCGGGTGAGCGATGGGATTTGAACCCACGGCCTTCTGGGCCACAACCAGATGCTCTAACCAACTGAGCTACGCTCACCATCTACTCAAAGTTATTAAATGAAATTTTCAAACCACAAATAAATATTTAAACTAAATATCTTAAAACCAAGTTCCTTTTCAATATTCATCACTTAATTTGAAAATTAGCTGTGTACGCCCGAGTGGACTCGAACCACTAACCTCCAGCTTAGAAGGCTGATGCTCTATCCGATTGAGCTACGGGCGCTTAAACATTCATTATTTTAAAACTTCTAACTAAGTTAGGGTTGCAGAATTCTCCCGAAGGGATGGCTTTGCCAGAACCAGCGATCATCGCAACACAGTCGGGATGCGATAACTGAACCCATTTTACTATTTTTTTGTCGGGGCGGCAGGATTCGAACCTGCGACCTCCTGCTCCCAAAGCAGGCGCGATGAACCGGACTACGCTACGCCCCGTTTTTATTTAGTAATTTTTATTTCAATTTTTCAAGGAACAATTATTTTATTGTTCATTTTAGACGTAATTCATTCACCCAGTATTAATAAAAACATAAACACGGTGAATCGAATAATTAAATTCTAAATGAAGAGTAAATATAATTTGAATTATTAAAAAACACAATTTTCAAGCCTTTTTTAAAATTTCACCATTTTAATTTTTATAAGGTTCATTTGTGGTTAAATTTGCAGGAAAATAGATATTCTTAATGCCATTTTCTTTTTTTATATCGCGCAGATTTCTCATTTCACGGAAAGAATCGGGATTTCTTAACATTATTTCTAAAATTGCCATAGCTGGGATTACTATCGGTGTAGCTACACTAATAATTGCTCTTTCAGTTCTGAGCGGATTTGAAAAAACCATTCAGCAAAAAATAACTGACTTTGATTCTCATATCAAAGTTTCTTCTTTTAGAGGTACGGTAAAAAATTATGAACCCATCACAAGTAAAATTGAGGAACTGCTTGGAGAAAATAAGCTTAATTTAGTTCCCTTTGCTTCCAAATTAGCTATCATCAGTGCAAATAATAGACAGGATGGAATTAATATTATCGGTATTCCTGCCGAAAGTAAGATTGAAAGATTACAACAAAATATTATTAACGGTGAATTTAATATCGCGAATGCTGATTCAAATAATATCGTAATTGGTAAAGTGCTTGCTAATAAACTTATGCTAAAAGTTGGCGACAAAGTAACACTATTTGCACTAAAAGATGATCAGATCCCTTCACCACAAAATCCTCCTAATATTGAGAGATTTTTTATTACCGGTATTTTTGAAAGTGGTATGGCTGAATATGATGATCTCTACGCTTATACAAATCTAATCAGTGCTCAAAACCTGTTTTCTATTGGACAATCAATAAATGGATACGATATACAACTAAACAGCATTGAAAAAATTGATTCATTGACTAATCTTTTAAGAAAAAATTTAACCTACCCCTTTTTTGCTCGGTCACTTTTTGAATCGCACAGAAATATATTTACCTGGATTGAACTTCAGCAAAAACCAATTCCAATTATTCTTGGATTAATAATTATTGTTGCAGTTTTTAATATAATTGGTACCCTTCTTATACTGGTTCTTGAAAAAACGAATGCTATTGGAATTCTAAAATCACTTGGAGCTAACAGGAAACAGGTTCTTAGAATATTTTTAATACAGGGAATTTTCATTGGATTCATTGGAATAATCAGCGGCAATTTGCTGGCAATTTTATTAATACAAATACAAATTCAATTCGATGTAATTACTGTTCCTGCATCTGTATATTTTGTTACAAAAGTTCCTTTTGATTTAAGTCCTTTTATATTCGTTCTTGTTTCAGTAATTGCGCTAGTACTTAGTTTAGGAGCTTCGATAATCCCAAGTTTTATTGCAGCCAAG
>DATHSU010000100.1:0-2233 GCA_035463895.1 Ignavibacteriaceae bacterium
AGCAGTTTAAAATCATTAATGTTATTGACTGATCTGTACAAGCGGTAACCTTTCAGATCAGTTTCTATATTCTTCTCCCACCTGAAATGAGCCTGCCCGTCACCACCGCCAATCAATGTAAAATTTCTAGGCGTTGCTGGAGGAAAAACATCTTCGGGAGATGTGATTTCTGAACAGCTTGTAATGAGAATCAACATCATAACAAGCAAAACAAAAAGCGATCGTGGGAAAACCCCGCTTTTATATTTTTCAGTGTTTAGATACAATATGTGTTTCATACTAATTATTGCTATTATTAAAATAAACGACACATTTTTGAAGTAATTAGATGATACTATGTAATATTAATTGTCGTTAAAATCAAGTTAAGACAATTTAAATTGACACAGATAAAAGAAGGTTTTAGTGTTTATTTACAGCATTATACCGATAACAGCTTATCAGATGATCATTAATCATACCCGTAGCCTGCATATGCGCGTAAATAATTGTTGAGCCGACAAAGGTGAATCCGCGTCTTTTCATATCCTTGCTGATAAAATCAGAAAGTTCTGTTCTTGCAGGAAGATCTTTTAATGATTTAAATATATTTTGAATTGGTTTGTTGTTTACAAATCCCCAGATATATTTATCAAAAGTCCCAAATTCTTTTCTTATCTGAAGAAATGCTTTAGCATTCTTAACGGCCCCTTCAACCTTTAGCCTGTTGCGGATTATTCCCTCATCCTTCAGTAAAGAATTGATTTTTCTTTTATCATACTTTACGACCTTATTAAAATCAAAATTATCAAATGTCTTTCGGAAATTCTCTCTTTTATGAAGCACAGTTCTCCAGCTCAGTCCGGCTTGAAATCCTTCAAGTATCAGGAACTCAAAAAGTTTTTTGTCATTATGGAGCGGAACACCCCATTCTTCATCATGATATTTTATCATCAGTTTATCATCTGATGGCCAGGGACAACGTATTTTTGTTTTCATAATTCCTCCTTTTTTATCTGAAATTTTAGTATGCTTTTCTTTTATAAAACCCTAAAATAATTCCGAGTGCAAGGGACCATAATGCGGCTAATCCAAGTTGAAACTCTTTCGGCAGAATAAAAGTGATTGTGTGGGCCGGAATCCAGAACCAGAGCAGAGAATAAAAACTCTTGTCAAGATTTTTCCAGTTCTTACTGCCAGCAATAATGTTATCCATAAGTCTGTGCATAATTACGAGAAATGGACCGAACTGTAAGTTCATCGAGGTTGATATAGCAAAAGCTTTACTGATGCCTTCAAGCTGCGGTAAGTAGGAATTGTTCATTAATGTTTCAACAAATCCATGAAAACCTATAAATGCATATTTAATCATCACGGCAAGAATTGACCATTCAATAACTTTTAGCAGAAGTGTCTTTAAATTGTACGGAAGAAATATTTTCCGATTTACTATCCAGTAAGATACCGTATCGCCAAGCGTCCCTAGTATAGCAAATTGAATAATTGCTGATAGAATCGGTTGAGCAGTTACAAATTCAATATACCAGTTCATTAGTTGCAGTTTCTGTTTTTATTTAATTTAATCAGACGAAAATTAGAAGTAAAACCCGACTGTGCAAAATACTTATTTGAAAATAATTTTTTAGGAAAAATTCTAAACACTCAGTTATATCGAATATAACTTATGTGCCCTATGTTACTATGTGGTTCAAATAGTTTTTCTGTTGTTCAAAGGAAGAGTAACTAATTGAATTATTTGAGCATATATTTTGTTATGTAGTTATAAATAATAAGGATTTATGAGAATACTATTAACAGGAGCTACCGGCTATATAGGTAAAAGACTTCTTCCCGTTCTTCTTGAACAAGGGCATGAAGTAATTTGCTGCGTAAGAAATAAAAACCGCATTCCCAACGAAGGAATTTACAAGCATTCCAAAATTTCATTTTATGAAGTGGATTTTCTTAAGGAAGCCAAATTTATTTACCAGGTAAGGAATATTGATGCGGCATACTATCTTATACATTCAATGAGTTCTAATGTAAAAGATTTTGAGTCACTTGAAGAGACATCCGCAAATAATTTTGTAAAGTTAGTAAAACAAACAAGTGCAAAGCAGATAATATATCTCGGTGGAATTACAAACGAAGAAAAACTTTCGAAACATCTTGCTTCCAGAAAAAATGTAGAAGAAATTTTAAAGAGGGCAGATATACCGTTAACAGTTCTTAAAGCCGGCATAATTGTCGGATC
>DATHSU010000101.1:0-3579 GCA_035463895.1 Ignavibacteriaceae bacterium
TGGGAAGGAAAAGCAGCAGTAGATTATTTTTTTTATGCAACACCAACAATGTTTCTACTAGACAATGAAAAAAAACTACTTAAAACAATTATCGAATTAAATGAACTGAAAGATTTATAAATAGAACATTAATTAAACAGTGGAAACAGAGTTGATGTTAATGGTTATTGGTTAATAGTGATTGGTTGCTTTTTTCACAACTGGACTGCACAATTGATTAAGTCGCATTAATTGTTGCGTGAGCGCAAAGAAAACTTTACTATACACGGTAGTTTTGCATAAGACAGGATATATGTGTGTTTAGCAGGACCCCGTGTCTGATAGTTAATAATGATGTTAATATTATTTATATCTCTGGTATGGTAATTGATTAATACAAACCCTAAGTTGACATTGTTAAAATATTTTATAAAGCATCCAGTATGGTTAATCAATCGGATCTTTCTGCTCATGCAATAAAGGCATTCACCTTCCTGTATCATTTCATATTAAACGCATTTCAAAAAACATTTTCTAAGCCAACTACAAAATCATCACTTAATATCTCCGGTAATTGCCGCAGCTTATTTGGTATAGTGATTTTTCAAACAATAAATCAGAGGAGATATAGAAATGAAAAATTTCTTACTGTTAATCTTTGTCCTGTTAATTACCGCATTAATAAATAATACAAACGCACAAAACTGGGTATTACAAACCAATCCGCTTGGCTTGGGTGAAGAAGCTATGCTTGGCAAAGTTCAATTTGTAAGTGCCACAGAAGGATGGATCAGCTGCAGCAAGGGCGGATTCCTTCATACAACAAATAGCGGCACTGACTGGATATTTGTAAACCCGTTTCCATCAGACACCATTGAGAGTATGTCAGATCCTTCGGTTTCTATGTCCTGGGTAGGAACAACCCACGGCTGGAACATAAGTTCAATCGGCTCTCTGGATAGCAGCAGAGGAGCAGTGATTTATAAAACCACTAACAGTGGTGCAAATTGGAGTAAAGTTATTCTTTCCAATGAAGAGGGGAATAGTGGTATTCAACTGCAGTTTACAGATATCAACAATGGATGGGCGCTTCTATTTAATTTTAATGGTGGAATTGTTACCTTCTTACGCACTACCGACGGAGGCAATACCTGGAACCAGTTCCCCGGTACGGGATTATTTTATTTTGTTGATATTAATAACGGATGGGCTTTTCACGGTTCGGGGGAAATTGGATTTGACCCTCCATATAAAATTTACAGAACAACAGATGGCGGCAGCAACTGGACTGAACAATTCTCAGATAATACTTCAGGACAATACAATGCTATTAAATTCTCGGATTTAAATAACGGTTGGGTTGTTGGAGGAAATGGTAAAATTTTAAAAACTACTGACGGCGGAACCAATTGGACATTTGTTACGAACTCGGGTATAAATCCATTGAAAAGCTGTAAAACTGTTTTTCCATTAGATGCAAACAATGTCTGGATATCATCAAGGCAGAATGATTCTCCTTATACCCCTTATTTAGTATATACATCTGATGGGGGTTCAAATTGGACTTCTCAAACAACTCCATTTGGTGATCCAGTGGATCCAAATGATATCTTCAGTATTTATTTTACTAATATTAATAATGGATGGATTATAGGTGACTACGGCAGGATAGCTAAATATACCGGTACTACGTCAATTGAGGATGATGTTAACAATTTGACTGATTATTCGCTTGGACAGAATTATCCTAATCCGTTTAATCCTTCAACAAGTATTAAGTTTAGCATTCCGGAAAGCGGATATACTACAATTAAGGTTTATAACTTACTCGGATCAGAAGTTGCAACTTTGCTGAATGAAATGAAACAGCCGGGAACATACGAGATAAACTTTGATGCTGCAGAACTCTCAAGCGGTACTTACTTCTACTCATTAGAGTCAGGTAGTTTCCGCCAGGTTAGAAAAATGATAGTACTTAAATAAAAAGTTAATTTGTTTTATGCGGGTGCTGCAGTATACCTGTAACACCCGTAGCTTTTTCTACGTATACATTACAAATTAAACATGCTTGCCGGCAAACATTCCGGAAATTCCGAAAAGAATACACCTGATTGTCGTTTCAGTCTGACTCGTCCTAAAACAAGTTGATAGAATTAATAATAATTGTTTCTTTCTTTTTTTTACCCGTTTTATTTGTTTTAATAATCGGTTGTGCGGAAGCACAGCCCGATCCGGCAAAAATAGTTACCGCAGCAGATGAACTTGATCAGAAGTTCTTTGATGCACACATCCGCACCTGCAAACTATGGATTTGCTTTCGTAATGTTTATCCGATCCCGGTTACAATCCCAAACACCCATCAGCTTTCCTCGCTATCTTTGTTTCCTCTGCGGTAAAAAAATCACTCCGATAAAAATTTACTCACTTCATTAACAAACAACTCTGTATTCGTATCCATTGCAATATGCTGCTGATCCGGCATAATAACCACTTTGCTGTTTGGTAATGTTTCATTAAGCAGTTCTGTCGCCACGCGAAAAACAGGGGGACTATCACCTCCAAGCAAAAGCAGAATGGGGATGTTAAGTCCGTCAAACTTTTCCGCAATGAATTTATAGTTAAGCTCAACTATTACTTCCCTCGGAATAGTCGGAGCATTCTCGATTCGTCTTTTATACGCAGGCAATTTTCTGTATTTCTCAAACTCATAGTCGGGCATTTTAACCACTTCTTTAAGCATCACTTCAAGAGCAGCTTCATTTTCATTATTGTCTATAAGTGCCTGCATTTTTTCAGGTGTGCCCGGAGGATAGATAGGTAATCCGGTTGGAACGGGCGGTTCGTATAGAATGAGTCTTGTTATTCTATCTGTAAGCAGAGCGGCTTCAAGCGAAACAAGTCCGCCGTAGGAATGTCCCAGCACAAATACGGGTCCTTCAACCGACTCAGCAACTGCGGCAATATCTTCAGCTTCTTTCATTATACTATAAACAGGGGAATCCCCGCTTCCTCCTCTTCCGCGCCTGTCCATTGCGTATAAAGTAAAATGATTTTCAAAGTAGGGAACTATCGGAAGCCACCTGGTATGGTCGGCAGTTGTGCCATGCACAAGAATTAATGCAGTGCCATTTCCTTTTTTGATAAAACCGATTTCAGTGCCGTCATTCGAAATAACTTTTTCCATAATGTGTTCCTCCATTTGAGGTGATTGTAAATAAAATTTTATTAATCCAAAAACTGCAATTACCAAAACAATGGAAATCAATAAGTAGAAAATTCGTTTTGTTGTAACGTTCAACTGTTTCATTTATCTGTTAACTCATAGTCATTTATAAATATGCTAATTGCCGTAGTTACTGTACCGGTTTTAAAGTCAGCAGGAGTATGTATTTTTTTTGATGAGTTACTGCCAATCAAATGATCTGGCAATTCAACAATACAAATAATTTTAAATTTTGTAAAGACTGATTGATAAAAAATATTTTTTATTGCTGAGCGGTTTAATGGCCGATCCTGATCTATTATTAATTCACTCGGATTAAAAAGTTGATATATCAATACAGGTTATCTTGAAGATTAACAACCTGTCATAGCGAAAGT
>DATHSU010000102.1:0-2319 GCA_035463895.1 Ignavibacteriaceae bacterium
TGTTTTTAAATTCGGTTTCAATTGAAGGCGCCAATAATCTTTTGTGAGCATCTTTGATTGATAACCCGACCTGAACGGCAGATTCATTTTTATTTTTTATAAAGATTTTTTCCAGACTCTCAATAGCGGTTTCATTATCTATTGAAATAGATACACGCAAAATCCCCCCCCTGCTCTGCTCTCCGTATTGCAAGCAAACGGTGACCAGCGCAGCGTTCTAACGGTTCGCTAAAATCGAAGTAGTCCTGGTATTTTATTCCTTCATCTTTCTTTTTCTCAATTACTTTTGAACTGATTATTGCATCGCGCTCAAATAGCTGTCTTATTTTATTGCGGGCATCTGTATTTTCATTAATCCATTCTGCAATAATATCTCTTGCACCGGCTAACGCTGCTTCTATGTCCGGCACTTCATCATTTAAATATTTTTCCGCGATTGCTTCTATCTTGTCTTCCTTCTGCGCCATAATAATTTCTGCAAGAGGCTCTAATCCTTTTTCCCGCGCTGCACTTGCCCTTGTTTTCCGTTTTGGTTTGTATGGAAGATAAATGTCTTCAAGCTCTGCCATATTCCAGCAGTTATTAATTTTCACTTCCAGTTCTGGAGTTAACAATTCCTGGTCGTTAATGCTTTTAAGAATAGCTTCACGTCTCTTAACCAGTTCCAGCAATCGCTTCCATTCCTTTTCAATTGCCGTTACCTCTGTTTCATCAAGACTTCCGGTAGCTTCTTTCCTGTAGCGGGAGATAAAAGGAATTGTCGCTCCTTCCTCCAATAGCTTAACCGTATTTGAAACCGGTGATTTACTTATTGAAAGTGTGCTGCTTATATGTTTAACTAAAATTTCTGTCATTGTTTTTTGTAAAATGGGTTAATAAAAACTGTGAGTGTAAATATAAGTGGATGCAATTCCCTTCGAAAGGCACGTTTTGTTATTTAAAGAATTGCCTCGAACCACTAAGGAAAGCACACATAACGAAATTACCTAAGTTCTATTGTAGTTTTCCAAGTCATCACGAGTCTTTATTTTACTTACGATTAGAGTATTTCTTAACTTCTTAGTTTTAAACTTTGTTTTGTCAATTTCTAAACCGAGCACTTTCATCGTATCTAGAACATTTTTACTCACCTGTGGGAAAAAGTTTTTATGATATTTACCATATTCATAATCATCTTCCATTTGATAACAAGTGGGGTCAATAACCGCACCTGTATTTGGATTTATAAGATAATAATGGGAACCGTCCTCATCTTTTTGGCCACAAGCAAAATATCCATCAGGAATTTTTCCAGATAACCTAAGTGCATTTACCACACTTCCACATCTTCCTGCTGTTGGATTGTCATTACTCCAAGTAGTTTCACCATATCCATTCGGCTTTCCAGCTTGTTTCATCTTTTCGAAAAACTCTTCTTTGGTCATTTTAAGATATTCTTTAAAGAATTTATTATTTCTTTTATCAATTTCTTTAAAACTATTCATTTATAAACTCCTTAATTAGATTAATTAAACTAATATTTTTTAACATAACATTATATTGGGGGTTAAGCCCAGAAGCGTGTTGAATTGGTAAAACACCAATTTTTAATCCATTCATATCGTATTCTGGAATAACTGATTTATTTACGATATCATCAATTATTTTATTGGTTGATCTTTTTTCTTCAAAACCAAAAATGAATTTATAAAATGTATTTATACTTAATCGCCCTATCAACAACAACAACTTTGGTTTAGTTATTTTAATCTCATTTAATAAAAAACTCCTCCCTAGGCAGTTTTTTACTTCCAGACTATCAGGTTTTCTATCTCCTTTGATTCCCTTCCCTGGAAAACATTGAGTAATTTCAGTGTTATACACGGGAAGAAGATTATCATTGCTTTTGGGGATTGCGGCACCGTTTTTTAATACTATTTCATGAGACGGGAATACTGTTTGATTGAAAAGATTTAAAAACTTTTCAAGCTGTTTTCCTGTATTTCCAAGTACACCATCTAATTGAAAAAAGTTAATACCACTGAACCTTAATTGTTTTTCAGCTAAAGCTTGAGAGATAATAAAAACTTTTGTTTTTTCATTGACAGCAAAAGGATTCCTTAATTCTTTGTATGGCTCCATCTTTGGGCAAATATGGCAATTCTGAATTTCATTATATAGATTAAACAATTCCAGTAACCGTTTCCATTCTTTTTCAATTGCTGTTACTTCTGTTTCATCAAGACTTCCGGAAGCTTCTTTCCTGTAGCGGGAAATAAAAGGAATTGTTGCCCCTTCCTCTAACAGCTTAACTGTATTTGAAACCTGTGATTTACTTAT
>DATHSU010000103.1:0-3567 GCA_035463895.1 Ignavibacteriaceae bacterium
AACACTCAGCGAAACAACCTTTAATATTTTCAAAAATTTGATAATCTCTTCAAAATAAATTACCCGGATGTGAAATCGAAGATAGAAAGATTGAATGGTTGAAAGACCTGCCTGCCGGCAAAGGCAGGTTGAATGATTGACAATTCAAAAGCACTTATACAATCTACTTTGATTTTAAGACTATTGAATCTTCACCGGTAATATTGATTAAAGATGATATAAGCGAATCGTTCAGTCTAACTCGTAAATCCTTTAATGCATAAATTTTATTTTTTGAACCATTCTCATTGAGTTGAAGGAAAACCGGAACTGAACCTTCGTGTTTTACCAGTACTTCTTTAATCGTTAATATCATTTCTTCAGTTACTTTGTCTTTATCAATTAATATTTTAATGCTTTCAGTTAAAGTATCTTTTACTTTTTCAAGCGGAATTACTTTTTTAACATGAACTTTTACTGCATCGCCGCTGCTCTCAAGATCACCAAAAATAAAAACGGATTCTTCTTCTTTTAAAATATTACCAAATTCTTTATAAACTTTTGAGAACATCAAACACTCGCAGGATCCAGAGAAATCATCTATCTTAAAGAAAGCCATGTTATTACCGGCTTTATCTATTTTTGTTCTGAGTTCTGTAATAACTCCGCAGGCACGAATATCTGCCATATCCGTCAGCTCTTCAGTTTCACCGATATGGATACTGGCAAAAGACTTATACTCAAGTTCATATTTCCTTAAAGGATGTCCTGTTACATAAAAACCAATTACTTCCCTTTCACGAGCTAAAATTTCAAGTTCTGTCCACGGTTTTACTTCCGGCAGTTTAGGTTCTGAAACCATAGCATGTTCTTCACCACCAAACAAACTATTTTCTGAAAGTATTTTCGAGTTTTGTGCTTTATGGCTGAAATCTATTGCCGCTTCAACAGCATCGAAAAGTTTAGCACGGTTTTTATCAACTGAATCAAATGCACCGGCAAGTACCAAACCTTCCAGAGTTTTTTTGTTCACAACCCTGTTATCCACGTTAAGACAAAAATCAAATATGCCGGTAAAATCTCTTCCAAGTTTTTCTCTTGAGTTAATGATTTCCTGAACTGCATTTATTCCGACATTTTTAATTACAGTCATTCCAAATCTGATCTGACCATCTTCGGCAATAAAGTAAATGGAAGGGTTATTAACATCAGGCGGAAGAACTTTAATCTTTAACTTACGGCAGTCTTCAAGAAACTTTGTTACCTTATCCGTATTTCCAAATTCATTCTTAAGGTTTGCTGCAAGAAATTCCGCCGGATAGTGTGCTTTAAGAAATGCTGTCTGATAAGCAATATAACTGTAAGCAACAGCATGACTTTTATTGAAACCATAATTCGCAAATTTAAAAATTGCATCGAATATTGCTTTAGCAATTTTTTCCGGAATTCCTTTTTTAACAGCACCATCAAGGAATTTAATTTTTTGATCTTCCATTGCAAGCAGATCTTTCTTGCCCATCGCTCTTCTTAAGATATCAGCTTCAGCAAGACTCATTCCCCCAACCTGGTTTGCAATCTGAATTACCTGCTCCTGGTAAACAATAACACCGTATGTTTCTTTGAGAATCGGTTCAAGAACAGAATGCTGATATTTAACCTGCTTTCTGCCGAATTTCCTTTCAATAAAATCATCAATGAATTCCATTGGACCCGGCCGATAAAGTGCATTCATTGCGGCAAGATCACTTAAACTGTTAGGATGCAATCGTTTTAAATACTCACGCATTGGCGGAGATTCAAACTGGAACACGCCGGTTGTCTGACCCCTTGAAAATAATGCATAAGTTTTTTCATCATCAAGCGGAATATTATCAATATCAATTTCAACGTTATGATTTTTTTTCACGAAGTTGAGAGTGTCACGGATGATTGTAAGTGTCCTCAATCCAAGAAAATCCATTTTTAAAAGTCCTGAACTCTCAATGTCTTTCATATTGAATTGAGTAACAATATCATTTTGTGAAGTTGCGTTAACAGCATTTGCAAGGGGAACATATTTGCTAACATCATCAGGAGTGATAACAACACCAGCTGCATGCTTTGAAGCGTTACGGTTCATCCCTTCCAGAACTTTTGCATACCTGATAAGATCTTTAATTGAATCATCATTGGAGTTTTTTACCCATTCAAGTTCAGGTACTTCGGCTAATGCCTGATCTATAGAATAAACTTTGCCGAATTTTGAAGGAATAAACTTTGTAATTTTATTTACTGTGGGAATAGGAACTTTAAGTACGCGGGCAACATCTCTTATCACTGCTTTTGAAGAGAGCCTATTGAAAGTTATAATCTGACTTACACATTCGCTTCCATATTTTTCTCTAACGTAATCAATCACATCACTGCGCTGGTCATCCGCAAAATCAACATCTATATCGGGCATAGATTTTCTGGAAGGATTTAGAAATCTTTCAAACAGCAATGCATAATCAAGCGGATTTATATTTGTTATACCTAATGCATAAGCAACTAAACTGCCGGCAACGCTTCCTCTGCCGGGCCCTACTGGAATACTTTTTTTCTTAGCTGTATTGATGAAATCCTGAACTATAAGAAAGTATCCTGCGAATCCCATTTCTTTTATTGTGTTAAGTTCAAATTTGAACCGGTCTTCAACTTCACCTGTAATTTTAAGTTTTCTGTCGTTTAAACCCTTCCAGGCAAGAATTTCCATGTACTCTTCAAGTGTTTTAGCTTTTGACTCAGCCGGAATGGGAAAATCAGGAAAATGATGCCCTTCAAAATCAATCTTTAAGTCTATCTTTGAATCGATCTCAAGAGTGTTTTCAATTGCATCTTTATGCTTCTTAAAAAGCTTTATCATCTCTTCAGACGACTTAAAATATACCTGGTCAGTACCATATCGAAGGTCTTTATAGTCGGCACCATTTTTATCTGATAGCAGCAATAAAATGTTATGCGGAATTGCGTGATCTTTTTCAATATAATGACAATCGTTAGTTGCAACTAACTTAATTCCCAACTCTTTCGAAAGTTTAGGCATTCCCTCAAGAACAGGTTTTTCATTTTCCATATTATGATCCTGAATCTCAAGGTAAAAATCATCGCCAAAAATTTCTTTGTAGTTAAGAGCAGTTTTCTTTGCTTTTGCAAAATCACCATTTACAAGGTGAGAAGAAACTACACCGCTTACGCAAGCTGAGGTACAAATCAACCCTTCTGAATATTGCTTAAGAAGTTCGAGGTCAATTCTTGGTTTGTAGTAAAAACCTTCGGTATGTCCTATAGTGGAAAGTTTGGAAAGATTTTCGTAACCTTTTTTATTTTTTGCAAGCAGGATAAGATGATTATAATGCTTTGCTCTTTTTTTACCGGGAATATCTTCGGCTTTTCCTTTATCAAACCTGCTGCCTTCGGTAACAATATAAGCTTCCATCCCGATTATCGGTTTGACCCCAGCTTTCTTAGCTTTTTTATAAAACTCAGCAGCACCGTACATTACCCCGTGATCTGTAATGGCTACAGATTGCATTCCATGCTTTTTAGCGGCGTTTATCAATCCTTCAA
>DATHSU010000104.1:0-10987 GCA_035463895.1 Ignavibacteriaceae bacterium
TTGATTCATCAATCCGGGCCATGCAGTGCGTGATTGAGGAGCACTGGTTCTGTCTATTACTCCGGTTGGATATCCTGACATTCCCAATAAACCGATAATCTGATTTCCAGGGAAAAAACTAAAAGGATCAGAACCATTTGCCGGACCGTGATACTCTATTGCAATAGCATTGGGCATATCGATCAATATCTGATCAATTGTTGTATGACCGCAAGGACACCATTGACACCATGTTCCTGTACAGGCTTCAATAACAGGGTTTCGCTGAACTTGTGAATGATTCTGCTTTGCGGAAAATAGCACTAAAAGAAGTATAAAAAGAAAAGTTATGTTTGTAAAAATTTTTTTCATAAAGTGTTCTCCTGTTTTTATTAATGGCTAAACGAATTAATCTAAAATGTTGAACCTGCCTGATATACTTCTTTGGTTTGTTTGTTCTGAATAAAAACCACCGGATGCAGTTTTGTAATATCCCATAATTCATCAATTGTTTCTTCGTAGTTTATTGATAGACCCGCCGTTCCTGAAAACTTAATTTCATTAAGATCATATCCTTGTGTTCCGGGCAGTTGCAATCTTAAAACATTGTGAAATATTGTTTCTCCATTTGAGCCGGGCGGAGTTGCAAACTCAATTTCAGATTCAACCAAAGCAAAATGGAGAACCAGATCTGCATAGTTGAATGAAACCGTATCTTTAGCTGTAATGCTGAGATCAATGACAAGCCCGCCGCCCTGGGTCTGCTTAGAAATGTTCAATTCAAAAGGAGCCGGAATAATTGATCTTCCATCGATTGCCTGCTTAATGCTGTTGGAGTCTGTTGGAACCGGACGCGTTAATCCATCTATAATAACTGTTGGTGCAAAAAAGATATTATAGAAGCTCATTCTAAAATCACATTCGTTTTGGGCCGCCAGATAAAAAGGATCAACAGCAGAAGGAAAATTGGTTGGAAATTTTACAAAAATAAGTTTTTCTGTTCCGTAGGATTCTTTAACTAATGATTCAATAATTCTGTTTGAGATAACACACGGCGCACAGCTGACGTTAGCAAAATCTTCAAGTAAAACTTTTTTTGAAGCATTATGGCCTGCATCAATATTAAAAGAGATGTTAAGTAAAATTTCTCCGGTTTTAACAGAAGGTCCTGTCGGACTGGTAGGCGGACTAGTTTCACAACTTAAAAACAGGAATGGTAAAAGCAGTAGTAAAAGTTTTTTCATCAGCGAAAAACCAATTCTAAATATTCATAAAAACGAATTGTTGCCAATCAAAAAATATTTAAATGTGCACTTAATTCAAAGTAAAAAAGAAAGGATTTTGAATATGGGACTAATATTTAATAAAAAAGCCGCTACCCCGGAGAGTAACGGCTTAAATCAAAATATGAAGAATGTCCTAGTCTGCGTGAGCCATCCAGAATCCGCTGAGACTGTAAACTTTGGAATCTGCCCAGGTACGGATTTTTAGAGTAAATCCATCTCTTGAAACAGATATGGCCTCTACGTTGTATCTCTGATTGAAATCTTTATCTGCATCAATCTGGGTAACAGAGAGAACAACATTTGGTTTAGAATCAAATGGATTGTTGAAGTCAACATCAATTGTCATTGTCCTTTCACCGGTGCTCTTATCTAAAGAGAATCCTGGTGTGGCTGGTGTAATTGCCCAGGTTCCACTCTGAACAGTTTGAGCTGAGACCAAAGCTGCAAATCCCAAAAATACAACGGCAAACATAAGAACTGCTGATTTTTTCATATTTTCTCCTTAAAGTTGGTTAATGAATAACTGCCCAAAATTATAAGGTTTTTGCAATATAAACAAGGTTTTTACTCAACGACAGAGCGATTTTTAATTATATAATTGTTAATTGTTGCACCGAAAAAACTTTGCCGATTGTTTGAAAGTGTTATTTTTCTTAATCTTAAAGGAAATAATAAACCCCATTAAGCACTATCTTCTAACAACTTAACGGGATCTAAAAAATTAGAAAACTCTTAATATCGGCTGCGTTTAATTTAAACTTATTTTAAAAGTGTCATTTTTTTTGTTGAGATTATGCCATTAGCCTGAAGTGAATATACATAAACACCACTGGATAGTCCTGAAGCATCAAAATTAACACTGTACCTTCCGGCAGGTTTGAATTCATTTACAAGAACTGCAACTTCATTTCCCAATAAATTAAATATTTTCAGGGTTATATTAGCCCCTTGAGTAGATTCCCAGCTTATAACTGTAGCAGGATTGAAAGGGTTGGGGAAATTTTGCTTTACTTCAAATGCACCCGGTATGGTTTGATTGGTTTGATCAATGCTGGTTGTTGGAGAGTAATTACTTGTAATCACTCCCGAATTACCAACCGCCCACGCATTTACTCCGTCAAATGAATGTATTGAGTTTAAATCCTGCGCTGAAGAAGATTGAATTGGCAGCCAATTTAGTCCCGCATTATTGGTAGAATATAAAGTTCCGCTGCCGCCAACTATCCAGCCATTTTGGTCATCCTTAAAATGCAGTCCATTCAATCCTTGCAAAATTCCTGTTGAGCGCGGAACCCAATTAACTCCACCGTTACTGGTATACATAAAAAACGAATTACTCCCGGCAGCAAAGCCAACAGATGCATTAACAAATTGAATGTCCTTAACATCATCTGTAGCCGGGCTTGTCATACTGTTAAATGATGATCCGCCGTTATTAGAAAATAATAACAGTCCATTCCTGCCGCCAATCCAGACGTTTTCATTTACCGCGGCAGCACAAAGCAGTCTTTCAGTTGTTCCGCTTGTTAATACCGTCCAGGTATTCCCGTCATCAGCTGATTTAATAACAGCACCATCATCACCAACGGCATAAAAAGTTGAACCGCCTCCATAAGTTAAGTTTCTAAGCTGGGCAGATGTGTTGCTGTTTTTTGAGATCCAATTCTGTCCTCCGTTTGTAGTAACAAAAACAGTTCCGTTATCACCAACAACTATTCCTGTATTTTCATCTTTAAAAACTACTTGATGCAAATCGGAGCCTGTTAATACAATACTTATCCAATTTGTTCCGGCGTTAATGGTATTAAGCAGGGTCCCGTTATCACCGCAAGCCCAGGCAGTAGTTTGATTTTTTACATGAACTCCTGTTAATTGTCCTGTAAAGTTTGAGTTCTGAATCTGCCAGGTTTGAGCGAAAGAAAAAGATGTCGTAATAATCATTAAGACAATTATCTTTTTCAAATTTTGAAATAGTTCGATTTTCATAGTTTTCCTCTTAGATTAAATTATAATTGATTTTACATAATCTAAAAGTGTGCTTTGGGTCTAAAAAGGGACAGGTTTTTTAAAAAAGAACCGGAAAGATCTGTTTTCCGGTTCTTTTTACAATCTGTTAGTGATGATGGCCGCCAGGACCGTGTACGTGACCATGAGCAATTTCTTCGGCAGTAGCATCTCTTATGTCTAAAAGCTCAACATCAAACTCAAGATTTTTACCGGCAAGCGGGTGGTTAAAATCAATTTTTATATTATCGTCTTTCACCTCAGAAATTACAAAAGGCATTTGGTGTCCATCGGGTGAGTTAGCCAGAAATTGCATGCCGGGCTGAAGGTCAGCATCTTTGGGAAAATTAGTTCTATCAACTTGCTGAACAGCACCTTCATTATATTCCCCGTAAGCATCAGCAGCACTGATTTTAACTGCTTTCTTAGTGCCAAGCAGCATCCCGGTTATTGCCTCTTCGAGCTTCGGAAGTATTTGTCCCTTTCCACTCAGAAATGAAAACGGATCAGCATTTGCCGTCGAATCAAGGGTATTACCTTTCTCATCCTTCAATGTATAGTTGAAAGTAATAACTTTGTTTTGGGTTAATGTCATCTTATTTCCTTGTTTTTTTTTGAGAATTTCTATAACAATATAACCCATTAATCAACTAATTTCTCCCTTTTGTATTCTCCGTTTGCCAATTTTATCACCGCTTGTGATGTAAGTTTTACAACGCTTTCATAGAGCTGACTATTTAATGTTTCCGGAAGGTCGGAGGGAAGATGTAAATGAACGTAACTGTAATAAGTAACTATATAGGCGGTGGGAATGCCTTTATTATGAAATGGCGTTGCGTCTGCACCTCCGCCGGACCAAGTTCTTTCAAGCATAAGATTATCATTATTTAAATCTATCTCCCGAAAAATCTGCCACAATTCAGGAGTGCTTTTACCGTTACCGATTTGAATGCTGTCTCCCGATGCAATACAATCCATATTCAACATAGCAATTATATTATCTAATTCAACCGGAGAATTATTTACAAAATATTCTGCCCCGAAAAGACCCTGCTCTTCACTTGCAAACAGAGTGAATATTATTGAACGTTTTGTTTTAATTCCGCTTTTAGCAAAAGCTTCGGCTAACTGCATTACTGCGGCAGAGCCCGAAGCATTATCATTAGCCCCAGGATAATACACCTGGCCTGCCTGCGAGCCAACGTGATCTAAGTGGGCGCCAATTATAATAAATTCATTTTTTAATTTTTCGTCACTTCCTTCAAGAATTGCTGCAATATTCTGAGTTTCTTTTTCCTTATAGTAATCCGCATTAACTTTTATTAATGCTGATGCGGGCAATTCAAATGAAAAGGGTTTTTGTGAGTCATCAATCTTCGCTTGAAGATCTTCAATGTAATAACCTGTTCCGGTGAGAAAATCATTAGCGGCATCAAGACTCATTTGAAGCTGTGGAAAATTTTCATTCTGATCGCTTCCGCCTCCGTGCATAACACTTCCAATTACCGGCTGAGGAGTCTTATCCAGTGGTCTTGAAACCATAATCAATCCAACAGCTCCGCGATCAGCGGCAGTTTTGGCCTTTTCTCTGGGGTACCCGCTGTTCCAGTTCACACCTTCAATTTTCCAGTTTGGGTTCTGCTTGAACACAATTACAACTTTTCCGGTTACATCAACATCTTTGTAGTCATCATAGGCTTCATGTGAAATTCCGTATCCGCAAAAAACTACCGGGGCTGTAAAGTTACCCGAACCGGTAAATCCTCTGAATGCATAATCTATTCCAAGTTTATATTCAACGAACACTTTGCCATCTTTCACGAGGGAAAATTCAGCGGGGGCTGTTATTTCATTAAACTCAACTAAAAGCTTTTGATAATAATCGCCGTCGAATGCGGGTTTCAATACTAATTCTTTAAAATGATTTCTAACATAATCGGAAGCTTTGTTATAACCCTCGCTGCCGGAAAGTCTGCCGGCAAACTCAGGAGAACATAACAATTCAACTTTTTGAAGGAGTGATTCTTCACTAATAAATTCATTAACTGATTGCTTCGGTGCTTCTGAAATTTGAGCTGCTATGAACGATGTGTTCAAAACCAACAAGAAGAGTAATATTCTCATAATATAATTTCGATTTTAATATTAAGATTGGCAAATATATAAAATGACGGAATAAAAAAATTTATCAGATTTTACTTTTTCTAAAATAGAAGAAGTAAACCGATACCGCTGCCAGGGCAATTACGAACAGCAGATAAATAAGAAAACCGTACGATGATTTGTTTAATTCAATTGTGGAGGCATCGCCGGAGAGAATAAATGCTGACCAGTAATACGGATTAGCCGAATGTTTTTCTTTAAAATGAATTTTTGCTTTTCGAAGTGCTTCTGCCCTGCTGTTTCCATCCGCAAGAAACTTATAGAAGTTTTGCATAAAAAATGATGTGTATTTATCATTTACATCCCACAAAGAAACTATAATACTTTTTGTGCCGGCTTCAAAAAATGATTTCTGCATACCAATCACACCTTCCGCATGATCAACTCTGCCCAATCCGGATCGGCAAGAACTAAGGACAACAAGCTCACTATTTAAGTTGAGATCTAAAATTTCCCCGGCTTCAAGAAATCCATCATTAGCGGAATCGTCTTTTTGCGAAAACAGTATCAATGGCTGATCTTTATGAAGAAATGAATGTGTTGATAAATGAATGACTTTGCTGGTTTCGGCATTCTTCTTAAAGTTTGATTCTGTTGCATCATCTGAAATTAAAACAAAGCTGTCCGAAAGAAGGTTGTTAAGGTTTTTTATTTCTTCTTTTGAATACTCAAGAGGGAATAAAACCAGGTTTCTGGAATTGAACGAATCGTCTTCAATCAATCCGCCCCTGTAACTTAGAGCAAAATCATTATTGTTAAACTGCGGATCACCAACCAGCAGAACGGTATTGTTATTGCCAGTTTCTTTCTCTTTTTGAAAAAGATATACAGACAAGGACGGAGAATATGAAACAACATACTCATCTATTAAAAACTTTTTATCGTTATAGTAATACGGACTTCCCGATTCATCATATTCTGTAACAAGAAATTCCAAAGGTAAAAAAGAAAGTTCGGCAGGCAGATTGAAAATTATATGCTCATCTGCTTTAATTTCTGAGAGTATTGGTTTGAAGACCTGCTCAAACAGTATAAATGATGCCCTGGCATTAAAAGAAAAAAGATCCTGATTAAAATATATTCCGTCATCACTTAAATCTTCGGAATAAATAGGTGCAATATCTGCAGCAAGTTTCTTAATCTGTTCTCTGCCAACGTTTACCTGCCTGCTTACAAATTTATCTTTTGAAATAAGGAAAAGCTTTGTGGATTTTTCACTTACATTTACCGTAACAATGTTTTCCTTTTCTGAAAGATTTTTTTGATAATTGTCTTCCGGAAAGCTGAAAAGGTTATTTACATATTTTTTAACTGCCGGAGATTTTCTGGTTATTGCTGTTTTAAGAGTATCATACTCCTGTTTGTACTTATTTAATTCTGAGCCCGAATACAATCCGGACTTAATCATCCAGTCGAGATCATAAAGCCGGTTAAGCATATCCTGATCATCAATGGCTGAAGTGATCTTTACATTGTTCAAATTCTGAAGGGTGTTTCTTGATCTTGATCTTTCAACAATATTGAAGCTTTCCTTATGTTTTCCAAGGTTATATAGAAACTCGGCATAGGATGAAAAGACATCGCTTAAAGATGAAAAGCGGAAAATCTGAATTTCCGGATTTCCAAAAAGCGGACGGGATAATTCATCAATAAGATCCGCGGTTTGCTTATAATATTTTTCTGCATCGGAATAGTCGTTCCGGGATTCACTTAACTGCGCAAGAATGTAACCTGCTTCAACCTGGGTGTTGTAATCAGAAATGGATGTGGATGTATTCAACACCTTATCAAGCAGCGGTATTGCCTTACTCTCTTCATTCCGGCCGATAAATATCTTTGCTTGATAAAGATCCTGCACATTTGCAAGCTGTGTTAAGCCGTACTGCCTTGTTTTGCTGCCGGTTTTTTTAAGTATTTCTTCAGCAGATTTTAAATCATCTTTCAGATAATAATTATGAGCAAGCTCTGTGCTTATTATAATTTCATTGTAAATATCACCCGAAGATTTTGCCAGGTCAAGTCCCCTTGTATAATATGCACCGCCGGTTTCCAGACTGTCAATATCTGAATAAGCTAATCCGGTTTTAAAGTAAAGATCGGCAGCGATATAAGGATTGCTTTGCACATCAATTATTTCGGCAGCATTTTTATAGAACTCAATTGCTTTATGTGGTCTTCCTATGTTATATAAAAGCGTGCCTATACTCACATCAACAGATGCTGATGACTGCACATCTTTTATTTCTTCAGAGATCTTTTTTGCCTGCTCATAATAGCCAAGTGACTTAGAATAATTTGCAAGGTTTGCATAAACATCACCCAGACCTATAAGATTCAGAATTTGTCCCCGTCTGTTCTCCCCGGCAAATTTAAGTCCCTCTTCGTAGTGTTTTAGTGCTGCATTAAAATTAGCGAGCTGGCTGTAAATTGCTGCAAGATTGCCTGACAAATAAGACAATCTTTCATTGTTATTTAGTTTGGTATAAAGGTTATAACTTCTTTCATAAAAACTTTTTGCTTCAATAATTTCGTTAGTCAACGAGTGAGAAACGCCAAGCTCTGAGAATGCAAATGCTTTCAGCTCCGGATCGCCGGTTTTATTTATTATACCAAGTGCCTGGCGGAAAAGATTTCTGGCGGATACAACATCACCTTTATCGTCAGCGATTATTCCAAGGTTTATTAAGGATCTTGTTTCTTCTTCCTTGCTGCCGGCAGAACGTGCTGTTTGATTGGCTCTTTTATAAAACTCGTCTGCTTTTTTAATCTGACCAGAAAGAAAAAGCAGCGATCCCTTTGAGTTATAAATTTTTGCTAAAAAATCTCTTTCTCCGGATGAAAGTTTTTCAGCAGAGTCTAATTCCTTAAAAGCCTGATCATAATTGCCGATTCCTCTAAGTGCCTGGGCTTTCAGAAAAAGAGTTTCTTTTGTTGGTTTTGGTATGCCATCCAAAATTTTTATTGCTTCATTGTAATTACCAAGCTGGTGTTCAATTAAGGCAGTAAGGTAGATTTTAAAACCACTTTGGGATTTTAATCTTCCCGCCTGTTCTTTTAATTCTTTTAATTTGTTAGTAGCTCTTGCTGCAAATACCAGGTCATCGTAATATCTGAAGAGCTCAGGCACATAGTTTAATTGCCAGCTAAGAAGATTGTACTGTGATGAAAAATCCTCAGTTCTCTTTTTAATTAATGACTCAAGATATTCGCGCTCATATTTACTTGTTATGTCGCCTATTTTTTTTGGTGTGGCAATCTTATCATATTCTTCATTCCGGATTGAACGTTCAATCTGGTAGAAGCTTTTAGAAAGCTTTTTTTCTTCTAAACGGATTTCCGTTTTTTTACCTGGCGATTCCTGCTGAGGCAGGTAGGTAGAAGTAATAACAATCAGTCCGGGTAACGTTACGGTTATAATTGAAATCAGAACCAGAACAGATTTCCATAAAAACATTTGTTATCTCGTATTGATTTTATCCAGCAGTTCCTGTGCCTTCTTATAGTAGCTGCCTTTATTACTTACAACTATTTTAAGATGTTCGAGTGCGGAATCCTTTTCATCGATCAGCATATAAGCTTTGCCGGCGAAATAGTGTGCATCAAGGTTCAGATTTTCATATTTGCCGCTTGAATTAAGTTCAATTGCTTTTTTCAGGTTAGTTATTCCGTTTTCAATTTTTTCTTTGTCAAAGGACTTAAATGTTCCAAGAAAAGATGATTCTGAACTTTGTATGTATGTTACACCCAAAATAAAATGCGAGTAAAAAATTGATGATTCGTTAATGTTAGTGTTTATATCCTCTTCCAGAAGAAGAATTGCGCTATTATATTCTTTTTTATCAATAGCGTTCAAGCCCCTTTGAAACAGCTCTGATGTTCTTCCCCTGGTGTTATAAAAACTTCTTTCATCCTCGGATATTGCATGCTTCTTATAATCAGGTACAAAAACAGAAGATGCGGCAAACATTCCGAGATAAATTACAACAAGTGCTGCAACAGCAGCATAGGCAAATTTTCCTGCAGTTAATTTCCGGAAAAATCCTGCAGAAATATTTTGAATCTCTTCGTTTGGTTTTGTTTCTTTTATTGAATCAGCAAGAAATAAATCAACGTCTGCATATTCTAAATTAAGATCTGTGAAAACTTTTTTACATTCATCACAAATCCTCAGGTGATCATCAATTTTATTCTCAAGCAGAAGCATTGTCCGCTTATCATCAAGCATATTGTTTTTATAAAGAACATACTCGCCGATAATAACTTCATCAGGATGAAAATCTTTGCCAAAAGAATCCTTCAGGCTATTAAAGGTTTTCACGATCTTCCCGGAATCCGGCACTGCAGAAAGTAATTCATCAAGCACTATCTGCTCATCCGGGGAAAGCACGTCTTTTTCAAGTAGTTCTAATATTTTATCAAGTTCGTTCATCTTCATTAACCTTTGATGGTTTATCACAAATAGTTACCTATGTTAACTAAAAGTGACAATTATTCCAGCCTGTCTTTTATTTCCTCAACTGTTCTGTAAAACATTTTTTTTACTGCCGCTTCAGATTTATTAAGCCGTTCGGCGATTTCCTGAAACTTTAGTTCGCCCCAGAAACGGAGCTGGATTATTTCCTGTTTTTCTTCGCTAAGCTCGTGCAAAACCTTCCTTATTGCTTCAATATCAAAACTGTTTTCTGCCTGTTGATTGGTATTCTCTGCAGCGGTTCTTTCATTCAGCTCGTACGTTCTATGCGTAGTGTTTCTTTTGTAAAAACGGACAAATGTTAAAAAAATAACTCGTCTTAGCCAGTTTTCTATATTGTCAATTTTTTCGAACTGTTCTGCGAATGCAAGGTAAACAGAGGTTGTCAGATCTTCAGCATCGTCTTTATTTATAATCTTGCCTGCGCGGTACTTTGACATAAAATAGGAAAGCGCAATCTCCCTTACATGAACTGAAATCTGAGAAAACGATTCTGAATTTCCGCTTTTGGAAGATTCAAGCAGCTGATCTAATTCTGATTTGTTTAAACTTAGAAAATCTATTTTTTTCTCTCTGTTTTATTCATCTGTGTTATTATTTAATCACCAATAATAAAAACTATAAGCCTTATTTTTAAAGTGCTGTTGTTCATTACAATTTCAACAAATCCAGACCTTAAAAAATTTATATGCTTTCAATCGCCTCATAATGAACTTTATAAAGCCCGGGATTAAAAATAAATAAAAATGAGTATAACTTTTAGAGAAGTTTCATAACAGGCAGAATTGACTTACATACCCCCAAAAGAAAAGGGCTCTTTCGAGCCCTTAATTTCACAACGACATTATTTCTAAAACTTATTTGTACCTAGTTTCCTAAAGAATAATATCCATCTGGTGAACCGGGAGCTATTCTGTCATTCGGAACAGAGGAGCTGGCCGGGACAGGTGCGCTAAGCAGCATAAAATTGCTGTTTGAATATGAAGAGGCATCAAGAATGGTTACCTGCACTTCCGGTAATGTACTGCTGGAAAAATTATTTAGTGTTCTGACTTCATTAACTTGAAAAGCCACAACACCAAGT
>DATHSU010000105.1:0-6014 GCA_035463895.1 Ignavibacteriaceae bacterium
ATAAGAAGATGTTGAATGCGCAATTAGCAAATCTTCTACACCGAATACAACAATTGCATCTTCAATTTCTTTAATAGTTGACATTCCAGTTGAAATTATTAACGGCTTCTTTAAGTTTTTATGTTTTACCAGCAGGTCATGATCTGTGAGTGATGCCGAGGCAGTTTTATAGAGCGGGGGATTAAATTGTTCGATAAAATCAACTGCTTCTTCATCCCAGCAGGATGCAAACCAAATGATTCCGATTTCCTTACAATACTTATCTATCTCGGAATATTGATCAATTCCGAATTCAACTTTGTAACGATAATCAATATAAGTCATTCTGCCCCAGGGAGTATCTCTTTCAATATACCACTGATCTTTAGGTGTACAAATTTCCGGTGTACGCTTTTGAAATTTAACTGCATCACAGCCAACTGACTTTGCACCATCAATAATCTTTTTAGCGATATCAACAGAACCATTATGATTGATACCTATTTCACCGATTACGAAACAGGGATGACCGTCGCCAATATATCTATCAGATACTTTTATTTCCCTTTTACTCATATTAAGATACCTCATTTGTTATTTGAATGCTGCAAAGCTATAATCAGTTCTGCGAATTCTCTGAAAGCACCATAACCGCCTTTATTTTCACAAATGTAATCACTTATATCTTTAATGAATATCATTGCATCTGAAGGACACGCAGTAAGTCCAACTAACTTCATTATTTCAAGATCATTCACATCATCGCCAATAAAAGCAATATTTTCAGGCTGAAGCTGATTCTTTTTTAATATCTCTTCAAACAAAGATTTTTTATCAGTAACTCCGAGATAAACCTGGGTTATTTTTAATTTCTGAGCACGCGCTTTTACTATACCGGAATTTTCTCCGGTAATTATTGCAGTTTCAATGTCAGCATGCTTCCTTAGTCTTTCCACGCCCATCCCATCGCGGATAGAGAACCTTTTAATCATTTCACCGTCCGGTGAATAATAGATTCCGGTGTCTGTCAGCACTCCATCAACATCAGTTAATACAAGTCTGATTTTATCTGCTTTATCCTTTAAATTCAGATTTTTTTCTGCAAGAATTTTATCTGTTACCAAGCCGTCCATCCTCCGTCCACAACTAGATTAGCACCAGTCATATAAGCGGAAGCATCACTTGCAAGAAAAACGATAGCTCCTTTATAATCAACAGGTTGCGCCATTCTGCCTAACATAGTTTTTTGTGAATAATTATTTATAAAATACTCGTCCTGATTGTTTTCTACACCACCCGGACTTAACGTGTTAACCCTGACTCCTTTACTCCCCCAATATGCTGCAAGAAATCTTGTGAAATTTATAATTGCTCCCTTGGTTCCAGGATAGGAAGGTGACTTATAAAAGCTCTGTGTTCCATCCGGCTTTTTGTAGATTGATTGATCGGGTCCTACCATACCATAAGTTGAAGCAATATTAATAATACTGCCTTTACCTCTTTTCGCCATTTCTGTTCCGATGATCTTAGAGCAAAGGAAAGTTCCGGTTACATTTACATCCAAAGATTTCTGCCACATATCAAGTGGATAGTTTTCAAACATCGATAATTCTGCCGCTGCCTGTGGATTCTCAAACATATCATTTATGGCAGCATTGTTAACCAATATATCAATTGCATGAAACTTATCCAGTGTAATCTCTTTCAATCTTTTTATTGAGTCCGGTTTTGTAATATCAACACCTACCCCGATCGAGTCAGTCGGTAATGTTTTTACAAACTGAATACACTTTTCTTCATCAATATCAGCAGCAATAACATTAGCTCCCGCTTCAGCTAAAGCAAAGCAATGATGTTTACCAATCAATCCGAGTGCACCTGTAACAACTGCGACTTTATTATTCAGGCTAAATAATTCCGGTGATTTTTTTGACATATATTCTTTATTTCTTTCTTTGCGGCTTTGCGTTAAAAATGTGCTTATCTCCTTTACCACAGAGGAAACAGAGAAAGCACAGAGTTCACAGAGATCTATTTACGTTTTGGTTTAACATTGAAATTACTTGTCTTTCTGAATACCGGTTCTACAGGTTCTCCTCTCAGATATCCCTTCACATTATTTTCTTCAACAGCTTTTTTCAGAATCGGAAGAACTTCCCGGTAAACTCTTAAGGTGTATTCAACATCATCATCTGTGTGCGAGAAAGACATATTGTGAAATCCGCCCCATAGTATTCCTCGTTTTATCATTTCCTGCTGGACTAATGACTTCATCTCAAGCGGATTACCGGCAGATGCATCAAAGGTGATAATGGTTCTGCAATCAAAACCGGAGCATTTGGTATAGTTCATACCAAACTGCTGAGCTATTTGATTATAACCTTCTTTTAATTTTTTACCTTGTTTTGCCAGATACGCCGGTACATTTATTTCTTTCAATTCATTGATAGTAGCTTTAGCTGCTGCAAGTGACAGCGCTTCACCGCCAAAAGTTGTAAAGAAGAATACATCTTTTTCTAACAACGACATAACATCTTTTCTGCCTGTGAGGATTGCCATTGGCATTCCGTTAGCAACTGCCTTCGAGAAGCAGGCAAGGTCAGCTTTAACTCCGAAGTATTCCTGAGCACCACCGACTGCAATTCTGAATCCCGTCCACATTTCATCAAAAATCAACAGTGTTCCATTAGCTGTACAAACTTCACGAAGCTCCTGCAGAAAATTATTTTTTGGTTCTTCAAATACAAATGGTTCAAGAATGACAGCGGCTGTATCTTCATCAATTGAATCTTTAACTGACTGGATGTCATTATAGTTGAATGTAAAAGTTAAATCCTGTAATACCTGAGGTATTCCTTTATTTCTGTCAGTAACGCTGATGTACCAATCGTGCCAGCCATGATAGCCGCAGCATAGAACTTTATTCCTGCCTGTGAAAGCGCGTGCAACTCTTATTGCTGCGGAGGTAACATCTGCACCGGTTTTACTGTAGCGAACTGATTCCGCATTCGGTACAATCTGATTTATGAGTTCAGCTACTTCAACTTCAAGTGGATGCATAAGTGAAAAAGTTATTCCGTCCTCAAGTTGTTTTTTGATTGCCTCATCAACTTTACCATAAGCATAGCCGAGAGAAAGGGGACCGATTGCCATCAGATAATCTAAGTATTCATTGCCATCAACATCCCAAACGTGAGAGCCTTTTCCTTTAACCAGATATTTAGGAGCGATGCCTTTAATGTTTTGTCCGGGTCCTTTTGCGAGAGTTTGTGTAACTGCCGGAATTAAATTCAGCGCTTTATGATAGTATTCATCAGATTTTTTAATGATTGGGTAATCTTGATTAAAATCTACTTTGTTAGGCATGATGTTAACTGTTATATATTTTTTGTTTGTTCTTTTGTTATTGTTTGGAGTTCATTCAAATGATTCCTATACCAGTTAACACCGATATACTTTTCATTAAGTCTTTTTATTTTGGGTTTTCGTTCAAGCAATACAAGAATATCATTTAACGAAAATTCCGGATTGCTATCGTAAAGTTCGTCATAAACCGCTTTAATAAAAAGATAGTCTTCCATATAATCTATTGTAAATCGATGAGACATTGAATAATCGAGCCCGGTTTCCCATTCAACATTACCGATTCTGAACTTATCGGGATTCTCCCAGAAATAGGGAGTAGTATGTTCACGCTCAAGTTCTCTTGTAGCGTTTTCCCAGCCAACTTTTAATGCTGTAATTGAAAATATTTCAACATCGTTGCCATCAGGATATGTCGCTGGATGAAGATTACTTACATAATCATACTTATTTGAATTATCTAAATAGAAATTCAAAACTTTATCAATAACCAGTGGATCGATAAGCGGACAATCGGATGGAATTTTAACAACGGTATCAGCATCATACTCAAGTGCTGCTTTAAAATGCCTGTCCAATAAATCTGTCGGATGACCACGAAAAACCTTAATCTTATTATTTATGCAAATCTCTTCAATACTGTCATCTGAATAATCATTTGTTGTTGCGACGATGATCTCACCTTTCAACCTGGATAATTGTACACGTTCAATCATTCGTAAAATAAGTGGTTTTCCGTTAAGAGGCATCAATACTTTATTCGGAAGCCTGGAAGATCCATTTCGTGCCTGAACTATTGTAACAATTTTTGATGAAGAGTTCATATCAGGATTGTTTTGCACGTGCAAGCTTTATCTTATTTATAAATTTCCGGATGGGATTAAACTTATACTTTAACTGATCTTTAACAAGGAAGAGATCCTTTGCACAGGAATTTGCGTAAAGTCTCTTTGCTTCCAATGCAATATATTTTGCAGAGGTTCCGCCATTCTGAATAGGTATTAATTTTTTCAATTCAGAGTTAGGAATATCGGAAATTACTTCTTTACCGAGAACCAGAGCTTTGTAAACAACACTGGAATATCTCGTTACAAGCGTACTGCATTTTGATATCATTGGTTCGATTGGAACGCCGTGGTAAACTAAAGCACCTGGCGCATATTTTTTAATTTCAGCTTCGGCTCTTTTCACATTTTCGTTTGGATGAAGTTTGAAGATCAGTTTTCTGCCTGCAGCAATTTGCACAGCTTTTTGGATAAGGATTTTCCTGTTTTCATATTTATAAGTCTCGCGCATATCTGATGTAGCCACAAGTACAAAATTTTCGTGAGGGAAATCAGAGTTCATTAATTCTTCATAGTTATCAAAATTTGGTATGCCGGTAACTCTTATCTTTTCTGGTTTTATACCTTTAGCAATAAAAAGGTCTTTATATGCTTCAGAAGCAACGCAGAAAATGTCGTAAGCATCAGATAATCCAGTCATAGAAGTGCTTGCAGCCCAGCGGGGAAGTTTTAGAAGCCTTACTATCCTGAACCAGGTTGTTTCCGGATCAGTCATTCCCTCCTGAACAAGCACTATTTTACTTTTAAGAATATTTTTTGGAATGATAAGATCCTGGCAGGTAAAAACTAAATCATAAATATTTCTTTTGCCTTCTATATCAACTTGCAAGTTATTTTCATTAAAGTATTCCAAAGCTTTTCTTTTAAATTCGCCGCCCATTATAGTGAAATTCAGTATCCCAGTTTTTGTTAAGTAAAATAGAAATCCGCTTGCATAATAAGGTGTAAAAAATGCATCAAAATCTGACAGTTCTTCAGAGATTTTATGCATTTGCAAGGTTTGATTAGGTGAACCGCAAATAAAGAGAGCTTTGGGTTTTTTCATTAGCAAAGTTTTATAATTTATAAGGTAAAATTACTAATTAGCATCTGAACTTTGTAATTACTAAATATTAAAATAATGTTAAATATCCTCACAATCGAGATAAGATTTTTAGTTTAGAATTCCAAAAATTTTATCTAAAATAGTAATGAGTATAATAATTAGAAATCCAAATAATCTTTGATTGATAAAAATCACGCCTGCATACTTTCATTGAAAAATCAGATGTAATGAATGAATATAAAAAGCTGAGTTAAATATTTATAAAGAACATTAAGCCACAGTAGAACAGTAATTGCATATAGGTTAAATAGGTTAAGTTTCTGAATAATAGTTATTTACAGATACTATTTACTTTTAATGAAAGATTTAAACCTTTATAAACAAATATGTTATTCTATTTCAAATAAATCTTTGCATAATATCTTTAAATACTTATAACAGTACGAAATATGTCTTACTTATTTGTTCCCCAAAGCCATCTTTTTTATTTTCACACTTAAATTTTCAAAAAACAAAATTGTGGATTATTATGAGAATTGTTAAACCAAAAAGACTTAATAAAGGCGATTTGATTGGAGTCATTTCTCCTGCTTCTTCTCCTGATGAATCGATTAGAATTGAGCAAGGTGTTCGCTATCTCGAAAAATTAGGATATAAGGTAAAAGTTGGTAAAAATGTCGGAAAAGTTCACGGTTATTTAGCAGGTGAGGATGAGGAGCGTTTGGAAGACTTTCACTCAATGTTTAAAGATAAAAATATAAAAGCAATCTTTTGTGTTAGAG
>DATHSU010000106.1:0-2412 GCA_035463895.1 Ignavibacteriaceae bacterium
CAACTCTTGTTAACGAAGAAAAACAGCCGGGTGTTTATGAAGTTGAGTTAAACTCATCTGGTATCCGGGATCTGGCATCCGGGATCTATTTCTATCAGCTCAGAGCTGGTTCATACATTGAAACAAAGAAGATGATCTTGCTTCGTTAATCATTCACCTTCGTCAATCATTTTAATAAAGGCGGAAAATCACATTCCGCCTTTTATGTAGTTAATATCATTACTAATCACCTGAAATTTTGCTAATTTTGTTTAGCAACAATTTTCAATTTATGGAGTTAGTAATGAGTCTTCATCCTATCAAACCTGCAATCAGAACCGACAATATAACATACGCAGTTAGAGATATAGTAGTATTAGCAAACCAGGTTGCAAAAACCGGCAAAGAAATGTTGTACTTAAACATTGGTGATCCTAATCTTTATGATTTTGAACCGCCCCGTCATCTCGTTGAAGAGACTTATAAAGCAATGCTTAAAAACCTGAATGGTTATGCACCTTCTTCAGGAATTAAAGAAGCTGTTGATGCCATTGAAAGAGAAGCAGAGAGAAAAGGAATAACCAATGTTCACGATATTTTTGTTACAACCGGCGCAAGTGAAGCAATAGATATTTGTTTAACTGCACTTGTTAATGACGGCGAAAATGTTTTAACTCCTTCACCCGGCTATCCTCTTTATACTGCAATCGCAAGCAAACTTATGATGATGGAAAATCCATACTATCTTGATGAGAATAACGGATGGCTTCCGGATATTGAAGATATTAAATCCAAAATAAATGATAAGTCAAGAGCGATAATTTTAATCAATCCTAATAATCCAACCGGATCACTATATACAAAAGAAAATCTTCAGCAGATAATTGATCTTGCACTCGAGCATAATCTTGTCATATTTGCAGATGAAATTTATGATAAACTTTTATTCGACGGCAAGAAACACATTTCAATTGCATCTATGAATAAGGATGTTTCATGTATTACTTTCGGTGGACTTTCTAAAAACTATATGGTTCCCGGTTTCAGAATAGGCTGGGGAATTATGAGCGGCAGAAAAGAAATTCTTTCGGAATACATTGAAGCAATAAACAGAATTTTAAGAGCAAGACTTTCTGCAAATCATCCTGAGCAATACGGAATAAAAATTTCTCTCGAAGGTAATCAGGATCATCTTACCGATGCCATGAATAAACTTTCCAAGCGAAGAGATCTTACTGTAGATATGCTGAATGCTATACCAGGTATTTCGTGTGTAAAACCTGAAGGGGCATTTTATGCTTTTCCGCAGCTTCATATGAAACAGCCCGATGCACATTTTATTTCTGAACTGATTAAAGAAACCGGTGTGGTTGTAGTTCCAGGAAGCGGATTCGGACAGGTACCCGGCACAAAACATTTCAGAGTTGTTTTTTTACCTAATGAGAAAATCCTTGAAAAAGCTTATAAATCAATTGGCGATTTCTTCGTGAAATATCAGGAAAAATTTCCGGATTTAGTAGAATAAATTTCTTAGCGTCCTTTACCGTTTTGCGTGATATTTATTTTCCAGAGTATCCATAATTATCCTATGTTTTTCAACGGAATGTAACCTTGATTGGCTAAGGGGCATTGTCTATATTTCAACCTTAAAAATTCAGAAATTGTTGACAGATATTGATATTGAACAATTATAACTTAACAACGCTTTCTAACGGCATTTTGGTCGTTTCAGAGTTTATTCCTTATGTAAAATCTTTCTCCCTGGGATTCTGGTATAACACCGGATCAAGGGATGAAAATATTAATAATAACGGCATATCGCATTTCATAGAGCATATGCTCTTTAAAGGTACACAAAGAAGAACCGCAAAACAGATTTCAGATGAAATTGAATCTATCGGCGGCTACCTGAACGCTTTTACTTCCAAGGAAAATACCTGCTACTATGGCAGAGGACTATCCGAGAACTTCAAAAAAACTTTTACAATTCTTTCTGATATGATTCAGAATCCATTGTTTAAAGAACATCATATTAATAAAGAATCCGGTGTTGTGGTTGACGAACTGTTTGACATCGAAGATAACCCTGAAGAATTGATCTTCGACAAATTTGAGGAAACAATTTTTGAAGGAAACACTTTAAGCTTTCCAATAATTGGTACTGAACAAAACATTTCATCGTTTAATTCATCCAATCTGCACAAATTTCATCAGACAAGATACCGCAGCAGAAATCTGGTTATTGCAGTTTCAGGTTTTATTCAGCACGACGAAATAGTTAAGCTGGCAGATAAACATTTTAACACTGCAAAATCCTTGTCTGCCGGAAACAGAAAAACTTTTTCTTCATCTGTTCCCAAAGACGTTATAGTTGATAAAGATATTCAGCAGGTACATTGTATTATCGGCAGACCAGCATATGGTTACAACAAT
>DATHSU010000107.1:0-7164 GCA_035463895.1 Ignavibacteriaceae bacterium
TAATTTGATTTTTGAAGTATTAAATTATTCCCGGTTGTATTTATTTTTATTTTCTAATCAAAAGGTGAACGTATGCGATGGAAGGGAAGAAAACAAAGCTCTAACGTTGAAGACAGGCGCGGTCTCTCCGCAAAAGGCTTAGCCGGCGGGGGTATCGGAACTATTGTTATTGTTCTAGTTGTCCTCTTACTTGGCGGTGATCCTACATCATTAATTCAGAACATTCAAACCACAGATCAAACAACAACATCAAACTATACCGAAACTGCTGAAGAAAAAGAATTAGCACAATTTGTATCTGTTATTCTTGCAGAAACTGAAAATGTATGGCACAATATATTTGCAGATATCGGAAAACAATACAGAGAACCCAAATTAGTGTTGTTCAGCGGAAGTGTTCAATCAGCTTGTGGAGTTGCAGGTTCATCAACAGGACCTTTTTACTGTCCTGGTGATCAGAAACTTTATATTGATCTGAGCTTTTACCAGGAACTTCAAACCAAGTTCAAAGCTCCGGGTGATTTTGCAATGGCTTATGTTGTTGCACACGAAGTAGGTCATCATATTCAGAATCTTCTTGGCACAATGGAAAAAGTTCAGCAGCTCAGATCGAGAATTAGTCAGGAAGAGTATAATCAATACTCTGTCAGATTAGAACTTCAGGCGGATTTTTATGCCGGGGTCTGGGCGCATTACACTGATAGAATTGAAGGACTGCTTGAGGAAGGTGATCTTGAAGAAGCATTAAATGCTGCAAGTGCGGTTGGTGATGACAGAATTCAGAAACAGGCACAGGGATATGTTGTTCCGGAGTCATTCACACATGGTACTTCCGAACAAAGAAAAAGATGGTTCTATAAAGGCTATAAAACCGGGGATATAAGACAGGGAGACACATTTAATACAAATAATCTATAAATAAATAAAATTTTAATATGAATCGGTTTGTAACTCTTACTCTTTTTCTTACTCTTACTCTTTTTCTAAGTTCCTGCTGCAGAGAAGAGCTGTTAAATCTCACCACTGCAAAAGATCTTGTTAAAAATTATTATGAGGAAGGACAATTCAACAAAGAGCTTGATGAAGTTGTATCCGATGCAAAAAAGAAATTCAGTAGAGTTAAATTAAAATCTAACTCCGCAGTTATTTTCGATGTGGATGATACAGTATTACTGAATTATGAAGGCAGTAAAAAAATGGGATATGGATATGTTAAAAATATGGTTGATGAATGGGTATCCACAGCAGAGGTTCCTGCAATTCCGCAGGTAAAAGATTTGTATGATTATCTTCTGCAGAGAGATATAAAAATCATTTTTCTAACCGGCAGATTTCACGATGAGTATGAGTACACTTTTCAAAATCTTATTAACGAGGGTTTTACTACTTTCGATACATTAATTGTTAGAAGAGCGGAAGAACAAAAACTTCCGGCGGCAGAGTTCAAATCAAATGTGAGAACGGCACTGACCCAACAAGGTTATGATATTATCGGCAATGTTGGTGATCAATGGACAGATTTAGATGGCCCTTACAGCGGAGTAAAAATTAAAATCCCGAATTATCTTTACATGACAAAATAACAGAACCGTACTCAGATGATGCTGAAAGGCTGGATATTACTAATTTAATCCGTATCTACAGCATCTGAATAATAGTTCTACTATAAATTCGAACTCTCAGGTTATCTTCTTTTCTTCATCCAGACTTTAGTTTCCCTCTTTATCATTATAATAAATACAATTATTTTATCATACGATTATATTTTTATTTTTATTGAAAATATAGAATGTTTGTTTAATTCACTAAATTATTTTGAAATGATAATTATAGACATCAGTACTTGTGCTAAAAAGCAATGTTTATAATGACAATTTATTTTTTGGTTGAGTATCTTAATTTAGAAACACGATTTGATGAAAAAAGTTAAGGCAAATAATTAATATGAAAGCACAACTGAAAAAAATCTGGGACTTTACAGAAAGAGTTTTTGACCAGTGGATCGAAGACAGGTGTCCCAAATTAGGTGCGGCATTGTCATTCTATATGATCTTTTCACTATCACCTCTGCTTGTTGTTGCTGTTTTTGTTGCAGGTTTGATTTTTGGAGACGATGCTGCCCAGGGTGAAATAGTATATCAGATTGAAGACATGGTTGGGAAAGAAGGTGCCGTGATCGTTCAAACAGCATTGAAAAATTCAAGATACTCTGCAGACGGACTTACGGCAATTATCATAAGTTCTGTTACGCTTCTCATTGGTTCCACAATTGTATTTGTTGAACTGCAGGATTCATTAAACCAGATCTGGAAAGTAAAAAGCAAACCCGGAAGAAACTTATTTAAAATTATTAGGGATTTTATTTTAGGCAGATTCCAATCCTTTGCTATGGTTATCGGAATAGGATTCCTTCTGCTTGTATCATTACTACTTAGTGCAGTTCTTTCTGCACTTAACAAATATCTCTCCGATACTTTCTTAAGTCTTCCTTCCTACGTATTTGCTATAACTGATATTGTAATACCTCTGTTTGTAATATTTATTTTGTTTATGGTCGTATACAAGGTTTTACCTGATGTGAACATACATTGGAAAGATGTCTGGGTGGGTGCATTGGTCACTTCGGCTTTGTTTGTGTTAGGTAAATATCTGATCGGACTATACCTTGGAGGCAGTACTGTGGCTTCAACTTACGGAGCTGCCGGCTCACTGGTAATTTTTCTGCTGTGGATATATTATTCTGCGCAAATATTATTCCTCGGCGCTGAGTTTACCAAGGTATATGTTGAACGTATCGGACGAGGAGTTAAAACCTCTGATAAGTTTATGAGATATGAAGAATCACAGCTGGAAGTTAAAGAGGATAGTACACCGTAAATTTTATTTAACTACATAAGATTACCGGATAATATTTCTTCTTTCAGTAAGCAATAAAATATATTTCTCCTTCATCTGATCGGATAAAAAGCTTTTGTAGATGAGTTCAGTCCATCTTTCAAATTTAACTTCTATGGAATTGAGTGCCTTATCAATAACCTGGTCATTTAGTTGTAATCTTTCTTTGCCCCAATATTCAACTACGATATTACGACTTAATTTATTTTTTTTCCCCTTCAGTGGTAAAGCAATTTCTTCAACCGGATTTGCGAGAGATATTGTAGTGTTTATCAAATCATAAAAAGGAGTCAGGGTTACTTTATTATCTTTTGATATCAATGAAAAATTTTTCAAATGCTGATCTTCATTCCCGGTGAGAAAATTAAAGATTATCAGCTTAAACAGTTTAACTTTTTCGATTGCTGGAAATGTACAAAAGCTTTCAATAATCCCGGCAACTTTTTCCATACTGTAATTATATTTTGTGTTACGATTATTACCTGAAAGCTGTGCAAAATCTTCAACTGAATATTTCTTCCCTTTTCCATATCTGTCAAACCTTTTAATAAAATAAGTCAGCTTCTGGTCTTTTGAATAAATCAAACCATGTAGCGGAACATCCAGTCCAATTTCTTCCGCAAGCCGCATTGTTAAGTCTTCGTTCTCCGGTAATTGCGGATACATAATGTTCTGAGGCTTCAGGATGTACTCACCTCCTTTGTCAACAACTTCAAAAATCCCTTCCTTAACTTTCAGCTTTGCACTAAGTTTTGGCTGAACACCTTGTATAGACATCTTTGGTGCTCTTGCTGCCGCTTCGCGTAACTGCTCTTCCTGTGTATAGGGAAAATCTTCAAGCTGAGTAAGGTTTCTTGAAAGGAGTTTCAAACCTTTCTTTGAATACTTTTTATCTTCGCACGGTTCGTAAGTAATTGGACAGGTATTCATTCTTTAATCTCCTCTATAGTAACCGAACCAACTAAATCTTTTCCAACACAAATAAGCTGAGATAAGAAATCATTTTTATCTATCTTCATCTGACGAATAAGTGCTTCTAGTTGTACTCCCTCCGGCAAAAGACCATCAAAGAACGGAGGAAACTCATTAAACTCATATTCCTTTTTGATAATAGGCATAGTAAGAGATATTGGCTGCGCTTTATAATCATCAGAGTAAACAAATTTATATTTGTTTCCGGGTTCTATCTCAATTAACTCTCCGGCAGGACTTCCAAGATTATATACTTTAGCTTTTCTCATCATTGCTCTCCATAAATTGCAGTAACGGGCTTTCAAATTTTATTTTAACATTTAACACCGCAAGAACTTTGAGGACAGTATTCCACTGAACAGTTTCTTTGCCTTTTTCAATATCATAGATTACTGTTTTGCCGACTCCGGCAAGTTCAGCTAATGTTTTCTGAGTCAAACCAGTTTGCTTTCTATGGAATTTGACTACCTCAGATAATGTACCCGTATGCACTTATAATACCTTCTATAGCAGTAAAATTATTGATTTATCGCAAACATACTAGCTAAAAATATTAAAAGCAAGAATATATACTGTCATAACAGTAAATTCTTGCGCTCTGGCTGAGTAAAGGACAAAATTAAACTAAAAAAAATCGCTAATTACTGCTATGACAGTAAAAATCAACAGTAGTTTATAAACTGAGAGAGAAAAGTTAAAAGAATGGGACACTGACCTGCCTTTGCCGGCAGGCAGGGTTGACTGATCAAACGGATTTGAACTGATTTGCGGAAATCTTTTTAATCTGTTTATCCTGTTGAATAAGATGAAAGAAAAATTCATTTAAGTTAGTTTAATTATTCCGCAGGATAAATCCGTGTTCCATTAGCGCATCATACTCATTAATTTTTTAATTTAGTGCCGAACAATTCAAACAGATTTGGGCTTTACAATGAACTCATACAAAGTTTCACTCCACCGCGATTACATAGTAAGCATTGATGCAAAAAATGAAGAGGAAGCAAAGCAGTTTGCCGAGTTTTTTATTGCCGGAGAAAAAGATGCTTCCACCCCAAAAGATAGAGAACAAAACAGCTTTAGAATAGATGAAATTGAAATGGTTACTAATGATGCGTTTGAGGTGGAGGAAAAATTATAAATAAGATTACAACAGATTAACTTAAGGAATCAAGTTTTGAACTGTAAAGCAATTCAGCAATAAAACAATTTAACAATTAAGCAAAATCTCACTCTCACTCATACTCTCCAAAAATCCTTATATTTGCACTCAAATTTTAAATAATAGAGAAATAAATGTCCGTTAAAACTTTCGAGGAAATCCCCAAAGCATATAATCCCGCAGATGTTGAGGATAAGTGGTACAAGTACTGGTACGATAATGAACTTTATCACTCCGAAATTGATGAAAGTAAAAAGCCTTACGTTATTCCCATTCCCCCGCCGAACATTACCGGTATGCTTACAATGGGACATATCCTTAACAACACTCTCCAGGATATTTTCATACGCCTGAAACGCATGCAGGGCTACAATGCCTGCTGGGTTCCGGGAACTGATCACGCATCCATCGCCACAGAAACTAAAGTGACTAACTTCCTCGCAGAAAAAGGTATTAAGAAAAAAGAAATCGGGCGCGATGCATTTTTAGAACACTGCCAGGAATGGAAAAAGGAATATGGCGGAATAATCATCCAGCAGCTAAAAAAACTTGGCGTTAGCTGCGACTGGCGAAGAGAAGTCTTTACAATGGATGACCAGTATTACCACGAAGTAATAAAAGCCTTTGTTGATCTTTACAAAGAAGGAAAGATCTATCGCGGATACAGAATGGTAAACTGGGATCCTGCAAATAAATCCGCCATCTCCGATGAGGAGGTAAACTACAAAACTGTTAACGGAAAGTTGTGGTATTTCAAATATCCTGTGGTTGAAAGCAATGAATTCATAGTTGTAGCAACAACTCGTCCGGAAACAATGCTTGGTGATACTGCGGTTGCAGTTAATCCGGAAGATGAGCGTTATAAACATCTTATTGGTAAAAAAGTAAAGCTGCCGATTGTTGAAAGAGATATTCCAATTATTGCAGATGAGTATGTTGATAAGAAATTCGGAACCGGTGCAGTAAAGGTTACTCCCGCTCACGATGTGAACGATTATGAAATGGGAATGCGGCACGATCTCCAGTTCATTAATATTTTTAATGATGATGCAACTTCAAACGAAAATGTCCCGGACTGGCTGCAGCATCAAGACAGGTATGAAGTCCGTAAAAAAGTTGTTGCAAAGTTTGAAGAACTCGGACTTATGCACAAGATAGAAGATTATCAGAATAAAGTAGGTTACTCCGAAAGAGGCAACGTTCCCATTGAGCCGTATTTAAGTGAGCAGTGGTTTATGAAGATGGATGAACTTGCCAAACCCGCAGTCGATGTTGTGAAAGAAGGCAGAGTAAAATTTTATCCGAAGCATTGGGAAAAAACCTACTTCCACTGGATGGAGAACATTAAGGATTGGTGCATCTCACGCCAGCTTTGGTGGGGACATAGAATTCCTGTTTGGTATCACAAGGATACAAAAGAAATTTATTGCGATGTTAATCCACCTGCAGATATTGATCAGTGGAAACAGGATGTGGATGTTCTTGATACCTGGGCGTCGAGCTGGCTTTGGGCACATGCGATTTTCAGAACTGAAGAAGAAAGAAAGTATTACTATCCAACCAGCACACTTGTTACAGGTCCCGATATAATTTTCTTCTGGGTTGCACGAATGATAATGGCTGGTATGCATTTTATGAAAGATATTCCTTTCAGTGACGTGTACTTTACAAGCATTATACGAGATGTAAAGGGAAGAAAGATGAGTAAGTCGTTAGGCAACTCACCGGATCCGCTTGATGTGATTAAAGAATACGGAGCGGACGCTTTAAGGTTTACAGTAATATATCTCGCTCCGCTTGGACAAGACGTTCTTTTCAGCACCGATAAATGTGAGCTCGGCAGAAACTTTGCAAATAAGATATGGAATGCCGGTAGATTTCTTCTGATGAATAAAGAATCAATACCAACTGATTCTGCGTTTGTTAATAAACACAAAGACTTTGCCGACGAATGGATAATATCGCGACTGAATCAAACTCTTCTTCAGTTCAACAAAGCAATGGATGCTTTTGAAGTGAACAATGCAATTAAAATTGTTTACTCATTTATATGGAATGATTACTGCGACTGGTACATTGAAATGATCAAAGGCAGGTTGTACGGCGATAATGAGGAAATTAAAGCTGCTGTTCTTACA
>DATHSU010000108.1:0-4656 GCA_035463895.1 Ignavibacteriaceae bacterium
GTTTATTTCTTGGACCAATTTAATGGTTGGGCAGTTGGCTACAGCGGTACAATAATTAAAACAACGGATGGTGGAAACAACTGGATTGATTTGGCTTTCAATCGTCATTCAGTATATGCATCTATATATTTTATAGATAATAATACCGGCTGGATAATAGGAGATTCAGGCAAAATTTTTCAAACTTCAAATAATGGAATTTCCTGGACTGATCAGCCCACAAATACGATTGAAGGACTGACTTGTATTTATTTTTTAGATAGTTATAATGGGTGGGTTGCAGGTACAAATGGGTTGATTCTAAAGACCGTAACATCCGGTGAACAATGGGAAGTTAAAGAGAGTGGTACTACAAGAAGTTTAAGTTTTATAAAATTTTTTAATAAAACTATTGGCTGGGCAGTTGGCAGCTTTGGGACAATACTTAAGAGCACGGATGGAGGTGAAAGCTGGGAAAATCAATTAAATATTCCTGCTCTTGGTTACTTGTCTTCTATTGAGGTTATAGATAGTCTAAATTGTTTTGTTGTTGGAGGAAATGGTAGAGTTTTAAAGACTACAAATGGTGGTGCTGATTGGATTATAAATTCAAGTGGAACTAATAATACTCTTACCTCAGTAAAATTTGCTAATGAAAATGTAGGTTGGATTGCAGGGCATTTGGGAACTATTCTACATACAACAAATGGTGGAACAGATTGGATACTTCAATCAAGTGGCACAGATTTTTTTCTTCATTCATTATTCTTCATTAACAGCTATACTGGATTAGCAGTAGGAGACGGTGGAAAAATTCTAAGAACAGACAATGCGGGAAATAACTGGACCAGTCTATCGAGTGGAATATATGAAGGCTTTAGAAATGTTTTTTTTATAGATAATAATATTGGATGGATTGTTGGTAGTAACGGAACCATACTAAAAACATACGATGGTGGAAATGAATGGGATTACAAGAATAGTAATTCAACCGTATTTCTACGCTCAATCTATTTTCTTAATAGCTCAAACGGCTGGATTGTCGGTGATGTGGGTACCATACTTTACTCAAGCAATGGCGGTGAAGATTGGGTAATTCAAATTACTGGTATAGGTGAGAGGCTATTCTCTGTTTATTTCACGGATAATTTGAATGGATGGGTTGTGGGAGAGAATGGAAAATTACTAAAGACCACAAACGGGGGAAATGATTGGACAGTTCAATCAAGTGGAACATCAGATTGGCTATTGTCTATCCAGTTCATAGACCATCAAATAGGTTGGATATCCACGTCAGGAGGGAAAATACTTAAAACTACAAATGGAGGGTTGAATTGGATCATTTATCCTACAACTACGACATCTGGCCTCGACGATATTCATTTTATTAATTTTGACGTTGGGTGGGCGGTAGGGTACGGAAGCACAATAATAAAAACCACTGATGGTGGTATCAACTGGATTGATCAATCCATTCCCACGTTTAGCTGGCTTGAGTCGGTTTATTTTCTTGATGCAAATACTGGATGGGTAGTTGGTCAACACGGAACCATTATATACACAATGGATGGAGGAATAACTTGGAATGATGAATTTAGTATTACTTCAAGTTATCTTTTTTCAGTTTTTTTTGTTAATAATACCGGTGGCTGGATTTGTGGAAATTTTACTATTCTAAAAACCACTAATGGTGGAGCGACATTTATTGATAATACCTATGATTTACAGGTTAACAAATACACACTCGCGCAAAACTACCCGAATCCGTTCAATCCCACAACAGTAATCGGTTATCAGTTACCGGCAGCCGGTGATGTAACATTAAAAGTATTTGATGTGCTTGGCATGGAGGTAGCAACATTGGTTGATGAATTCAGAGAGGCCGGACAGTATGAGGTAGATTTCAACGCTGTAGACCTGCCTGACCGGCAGGCAGGTCTTCCGAGCGGTGTGTATATGTACAGGATACAGACTGGGGATTATGTTGATACGAAGAAGATGATACTCCTAAAATAAATTTAGGGCTCGAAAGAGCCCTTTTTTATTTTTAATAAACATACTGCATAAGGGTTAAGTGACTGTAAACCCAACGACCTTATCCAAAATTGCTTTGGGTTACTTTATTTTTGGCGCAATGCGAGATAAAAATAAACGATGCTAAACTGTTGACTATATGCAAATATTAATATAAGTTCACAAAAATAACTTATGTTTCTATTGGCAGAACATCTTCCCTGTTGGTAAAACATATCTTTTGAGCTTAAAAAAAGGAGGCAACAATGAAATTAAGCTTTGTGATTTTTGGAATTACTTTCATTTTATTATTTTTTAATAAATGTTCAAATAATCCTGAAGGTCAGGCACCACTATTTACAAACCTTGGCACTCATCATTTTCCTGTAACAACAAGTTCAAATCTTGCACAAGAATATTTTGATCAGGGAGTAATCCTGGCTTATGGATTTAATCACGAAGAAGCTTTCCGTTCGTTTAAAGAAGTTGCAAGATTGGATTCCAATTGTGCAATGGCATATTGGGGGATGGCGTACGTCTTGGGCCCCAATATAAATCTGCCTATGGATTCCGGTGTTGTTCACTCATCTTATGAAGCAATACAAAAGGCAATAGCATTACTTGATGATGAAACTCAGCGGGAAAAAGATTATGTTATGGCTCTTTCAAAACGATACAGCAGTGAAAAACTTCAAGATCGATCCCCGCTTGACCAAGCGTACTCTGATGCGATGAGAGAGCTTGCAAATAAATACCCCGATGATCTTGATGCATCTACAATGTTTGCGGAATCAATAATGGATCTTCATCCATGGGATTACTGGCTTAAAGACGGAACACCGCAGCCGTGGACTTCTGAAATTCTATCTACACTTGAACGAGTGATGGAAAAAGATTCTACTCATCATGGTGCTAATCATTTATATATCCATGCTGTTGAAGCATCAAAAAATCCAGAACGCGGACTTAACAGTGCGGAACGATTAAAATTTCTTGCGCCGGGAGCCGGGCATCTTGTGCATATGCCGGCACATATCTTTATTCGGGTCGGTAAATATCATGAGGGATCATTAGCAAATATCCGCGCGGTAAAATCTGATGAAGCATATATCAACCAATGTAATCAGCAAGGATTTTATCCTCTTTCATATTATCCGCACAATTATCATTTTCTGTGGGCAACAGCTACTTTGGAAGGCGACAGCAAAACTGCGATAGATGCCGCAATCAAAACCTCTCAAAAGCCACCGGATTCTTTAATGGATGTCTGCGGTTATCAAACACTGCAGCATTTTGCCGCTATTCCTCTTTATGCTTATGTAACATTTGGTAAGTGGGATGAAATATTGAAGTATCCGGAACCACAGGATAAACGTCCATATTCAAAAGCTGTTTGGCATTACGCGCGAGCGATGGCATTAATTGTAAAAAACAATTTAACGGAAGCACAAACAGAAATTTCTGAATTAGAGATTTTGCGAAATAATAAAACTATTGATGAACTTTCTATTTGGGGAATTAACTCCGCAGGTAACCTTATTAAAATTGCTTATGAAATAACAAGTGGTGAACTTGAAGCAAAAGAGAAAAATTATCCTAAGGCCATTTCTTATCTAAAAAAAGCAGTTGAACTAGAAGACCAGCTGAGATACGATGAACCGCCAACCTGGTTTTACCCGTGCAGACAAAATCTTGGAGCAGTTTTAATTGATGCTGGCCAATATGCCGAAGCCCAAAAAGTATATGAGGAAAACCTTAAAGAAATTCCGGAAAATGGCTGGGGCTTGTTTGGATTGCATCAAGCATTATTAAAACAAAATAAAATTAATGAAGCTGAAAACGTGTTAAATCGATTTAATGAAGCGTGGAAATATTCTGATATCAAGCTTAACTCTTCACGAATTATTTAAATGTTACTAAAAACGAACTGATGCAAGAGAAAACCATTTTGATTCTGTAGCAGTTGGCTGATTAATAAACAATTATATACGCAGAGAAGTAAGACAAATTTAATTCATATTAGAATATAATTCGACTTGATAATTTTACATGAGATCATCATCTTTTCCTCTAAACCCTCATCCCCAGCGGTGAGGGTTTTTTAGTTTAAAGAACGGGTGTCTAATTTTCTTTTGTAACACTTTCTGTAATAACATTTACATTATTATCTGTAACTTAATCTCATCAAGTTCTAGCCTTACACTATCATCCTGGAAATCAATGTAGTGCTAACCAGTGATCCTGACACTTATATGATATAAGTATTTTTTTCTGTTAATTTCTGCCAGGCATTTATAATAAACTTAATTCCGGAATTACCAACCGCCTCCGCCTCCCCCTCCACCGCCTCCTCCGGATGAACCTCCTCCGCCTCCTCCCGATGACGAGCCTGGTGCAGTTGAAGATGAAGATATCGTGCTGCTGAAACTTCCCGATAACGAAGATGCAAATCCGGATGCTCCGAAACTACTCCATGCTGCACCTGAATACCATCCCGGTTTATATGAGGTTGAATCTTTATTGATGCCGGAGATAATATCAGAAAATTTCTCAGCCCACTTGTTTTCAACATTTAATGCAAGTGCATAAGGTAAAAATGATTCGAAAAGTTCCGGAGTTCTATGAGGTTCCTTAATTGAGTTCATCCTGTCTTTCTCAGCTACA
>DATHSU010000109.1:0-2291 GCA_035463895.1 Ignavibacteriaceae bacterium
ATCTCTTGAAAAAAACGGTCATCACAGATCCTTCATTGCTTTTTCCAGGTTAACAGGTCGTCCCTTCCGGAGGTAGGTTGAATAAGATCTTTCAACGTAGTTTTGTATTTTTATCATTAATAAATCTTATATTTTATATTATGGATGTAAAAACTAACATAAGGAATAAAATAACAGAATATCTTTCAGGCAGACCTGAAATCAGTTTTGCATATTTGTTCGGATCATTCGTTGAAATAGATAATTACAAGGATATTGATATAGCTGTTTATATAAAGCCTGATTTTGATTTCAATGAACAAAAAAAATATCCTTTTGGTTATGAGGCTGATTTACTTTGAAAACTAAGTTTAATATTATCTACGGATAAACTCGACCTGATCCTCTTAAACAAGGCGAATCTGCTTGCAGCTACTCAGGTTTATAATTCGGGAACGTTATTGTTTGAAAGAGACAGGTTTTTCAGAATTAAAGTTGAAAACAGGGCACGTAAGGAATTTATTGACACTGAAAATTTCAGAAAGATTAAAGCCAATCAATTAAAGACTTATTTGAATGTACGATAAAGAAGTTATTGCAAAACTTCTTGCCGGATTGCTGAAAGCCCTTGAAAATCTTAGTAAGCATAAGGGAGTTTCCGAAGTGGATATTAAGGAAAACCTTGACTTATTATGGATACTTGAGAGGGGGATCTATCTTTCACTTCAAAATATTTTTGATGTTCTTGCTCATCTTATAAGTGCACAATTCAATCGAAGCTGGGAATCCTACGCAGAGATAGCAGTTGTTTTATTTGAAGAAAAATTAATCGATGCGGATAAAAGAAATTTGCTTATCCAAATGGCTGGATTTCGAAACAGACTTAGCCACGATTATCTTGGTCTCGATCTGAATGTGATTACAGATATAGTTAATAACAAATTGGATGATCTTTACTCATTCGCACGTTTGATATCTGATTTTATTGATAATTAAAAACTATCCGGCAGCTAACACACAGGAATGTTGAGTCTTTGTCAGTCCTCCTGATCTGCCTAACGGACAGGCAGTTTTTGTATCAAGACAAAAGTTGATGAACTCAATAATTATTAGGAAAGCTATACAGTAAGCAGCAATGAGAAAATTGAGGCAAGTTAGACTGTTGGAATATTTTCATTCTGCCTGGCTTACCTCCCGTAGGATGGCATCCAGTAGTCAGTATTCAGTAGGCAAAAAGTGGGAGGATTGGAAAATTGGAAGGATAGAATTCTGGGCGCTTAGGGCAGATTCTTCTCCTGTTGGGATTCAAATTGACATCAAATAAAAATCGTTAAGAAATTTGAGTAATGAAGTTCATAAAAGCAAAATCTGTTCGAAGCGAAGCAAGTTATTTTGCTTGAACGTAATGTATCAAATTTTAGATTTTTATTTGCAGTCTTGATTTTTTGTTACTTTTGTATCAAGACAAAAGTAAGTAAACTTGTCATTTCGAACCCGATTAGGGTGAGAAATCTCCGGCTTTTAACTTTTTGATTTTATTAAGGATTTTGTAGATTTGTTTAGAATTTTCTCACTATGAAAAATATATTAAACAAAGTTTTATCCGGTTTATCTGATGCAAATATCAGGTTTACAGATTTGAGGAAATTACTATTGTTACTCGGATTTAAAGAAAGAGTTAAAGGAGATCACCATATTTTATATAAAACTGGTATACCGGAAATAATTAATCTGCAGCCATTAAAAGATGGTAAAGCCAAACCTTATCAGGTTAAGCAGTGCAGAAAATTAATTGTTAAATATACTTTAAATAAGGATTTATAGAATGCATAAATACGAAGTAATTATATATTGGAGCGATGCAGATAATGTTTACATAGCAGAAGTTCCGGAGTTGCCCGGGTGCATGGCTGATGGTGAAAGTTATCAGGATGCCCTTAAGAACGTGCAGTTGATTATTGATGAATGGTTAGAAACTGCAATAAAACTTGGCAGAAAAATACCCAAACCCAAAGGTAGAAAATTAGTTTACGCATAATAATTACTTAAGCCTGACTTCTGACTCTGCCTGCCGAAGGTAGGTTTTAACTACTACATAATTTTTAATTAAAACTTCTGTTCTCTGAAAACCTTGAGATCTCTCCTCATTTCAATCGTCGAGATGACAAACGCACCCTGTCATTTCGAACCCGATTAGGGTGAGAAATCTCCGAATCATTGTCATTTCGATGGAGCAAAGCGACTGAGAAATCTCTGTCTTTTAACTTTTTATTACTTTTTACTTTTTACTTTATACTTTATAAACTACCTCC
>DATHSU010000110.1:0-1853 GCA_035463895.1 Ignavibacteriaceae bacterium
CAATGCATACCTATCCACCTTTACAAACGATCTTAATAATAATGGAAAGCCAGAACTGTGGATAGGCGGATGGGGTTATATAAACGGTGTTGGGAGCGTAATGCTTTACATTTATGAAGCGGATGATAATGATCAGTATAGTGTGGTATACACTATTGCTTTAATCGGCGGCATATCCTTTTTTGCAGGAAATATGTTTCCCATTGATTTGGATAATGATGGAAAAGATGAAGTACTTATTTGTATAGATCAAAATGTGCTTGCTTTAGAGTACAACAATGATAATTACGAGTTGTACTATATTAAAAGGAATGAGTTGCTTCATCAGAATAGTATATATTATTCAGCGACTGTTGATGATTTTGATGCTGATGGATATCCAGAGATAGTAATTAGTATGGATCAAATAGAAAATAATTTGTTTAGAATATTTTGTAGAATACTAAAGAAAAGCAACACAGTGGATATTGCTGATGCAATAAGTTCAGAATCGAGTCAATACAATTTGAGCGATTCATACCCAAACCCTTTTAATCCATCTACTACATTAAGATTTAAAATTCCAATAGAAGATAGGGTCACAATCAAAGTTTTCAATATTCTAGGGAAAGAGATAAAAACACTATTAGATGAAACCCGCCAAAGCGGAGAGCATTTAATTACCTGGGACGGGAATGATTCAGATGGAAATAAAATGCCTTCAGGTATTTATTTCATTACAATGCTTGCAGCTTCCGAATTAACAGGAGAAACAAGAAGCTTTCAAAAAACAATTAAAGCAATTTTATTAAAATAATTAGTAAACTACCAGTATAAATGGTAATCGGACTTATCCCCGGTTATCAAATCACACTTCTATTACTTCATTTCCAGACCATACCTTATTATATATATCGAAGATATAATTAAATACCTCAATCAGGGTGGTGTTTTATAATCTACGCATTAACCTTTTAATTTTTTATATTTACGGCGTTTCAAAGTAAAACTGAGCAGAAAATGATAGTAAAAGCAGGTAATGTAATTATAGGTAACGGCAATCCGCTTGTGCTAATTGCCGGACCCTGCGTTGTAGAAAATGAAAAGATGATTTTCGAAACTGCAGAGTGTATAAAAAAGATAACCGGAGATCTTAAAATACCTTTTATATTCAAGTCCAGCTTCCGTAAGGCAAACAGAACAAACATAAATTCTTTCTCCGGCATAGGCGATAAAGAAGCAATAAACATTTTAGCTAAAGTAAAAAAAGAGTTTAATCTTCCTGTTTTAACAGATATTCATTCACCCGATGATATTGAAAAAGTCGGTGACGCTGCTGATGTACTTCAGATACCGGCATTTCTTTCGCGTCAGACCGAGCTATTAATTGCTGCCGGTAAAAGCGGTAAGTGTGTGAATATAAAAAAAGGTCAGTTCCTGGCTCCGCAGGATATGAAACACGCAGCAGAAAAAGTTTCTTCAACAGGAAACAATAATATCCTATTGACTGAAAGGGGCACATCTTTCGGCTATCATAATCTTGTTGTTGATATGCGTTCATTCGTTATTATGAAGGAAACGGGATATCCGGTTGTAATGGATGCGACTCACGCTGTTCAACTGCCTAGCAAAGATAATACAAGCGGAGGTGAACCCCGCTTTATTAAACCGCTTGCGAAAGCTGCAGTTGCAGTTGGAATTGATGCATTGTTCCTCGAGGTGCATCCTAATCCAAAAGAGGCAAAAAGCGATGCTGCCAGTCAGTTAAACTTAAATGAACTGAAAGATCTGCTGATAGTTGTTAAGGAAATAGATAATATCGCCAAGCGTAAATGATTTGCGATGAATGATCTTTCAAAAAATGAAATCAAACT
>DATHSU010000111.1:0-14679 GCA_035463895.1 Ignavibacteriaceae bacterium
TTTACAACAAGTCATTTGAGATAACAAGATTAAAAGAAATTGCCAGAGACTTTCCGGATTATGCAGATGATCTTGAAGAGAGAATAGAAAGAATAAAAGACCTGATGCTTCCATTCCAGAAAAAGTATTATTACAAACCTGAGATGATGGGATCCTATTCAATCAAGAATATGCTGCCTGCATTGGTACCTGATTTATCGTATGATGGAATGCCCGTTGCTGATGGCGGAATGGCAATGATAGCTTATGAATCTTTACTTTATGAAACAGATCCGGATGAGATTGACGCTATAAGAAAAAATCTGCTTGAGTATTGCAAGCTGGATACCTATGCGATGGTCAGGATATGGCGGGAGTTGGAGAAAGTATTTTAAAGAACCCGCAAAATATTTTTCTCAGAACTTACTATGTTATTTTAATTATCAGACAAAATAAAAACCCCTTCTATCAGAAACATACTGGATAGAAAGGGTTTTGTGGTACTAAACCAAAAGTTAGTTTAATAAATCAAAATTACATCTCAACATTTTCGCTGTTATCGACAAGGTCATTTTCAAGTATTTCCTTTGCACTGATTATCTCACCTTCGGAAACTATCTTGAATGGATTTTCTCTTTGAGTCGATTCACCCTCTCCGGTAAAGATCGTTAAATTATCTTTTACAAGAGCTTCCTTAATTTTGGTCACATCTGTTTGTGACGGATCAAAGAATACAATACCAACCGGCTGATCGGTATATCTGGTAGCTAATCCAACCACACCTTCATCAGCAGAAAGATGGCTTGACAACCAGCCTAAGAACCTGCGAAGATTCGAATCTGATTGTGGGAAGGGGAACAAAAATGCTTTAAGTGTTTCTACCGGATATTTGCCGAAGTCATTAAAGAATTTATCGTAAGTTCTGTAGATTGTTTTATGATACGAATCGATAGTGACTTTTCCGACCAGTTCTCCATCATCTTCACACTTGAATTTGAGAGATAGTTTTTCTTCACCAGATGGTTTTTGTGCAAGGAGTTCTCTGACTTCAATTCGTTCTTTGATTTTGGCCGGGTCTGTTACAGCAGGATCGAAATAAATGACAGCTTCAACAGGCTCACCGAATTGAGTTTCAAATCCAAAAACACCCTCTTCCTCTCTTAAAGCATAGAACAGGTTATTAAAATCTATTAAATCGAATAATTCGAATATTCCAACTTTCCAGAGCGATAATGAATCAACTTCTCCAGACTTGATAATCCTTACTTTTTGTTTGGTTGGTGAAAATATAGAACTTTTCACTTGTGTTTCGGTGATCTCTTCAGGATTATAAAAGATTCGCAGTGTAAATGTTCTTGTATAAGCTTCCATTCCATAAATACCTGCTACTCCCTCTATTTTATGCTTTATTGAATTAGCGCTGCCGAAACATTTTACATTCTTTATGCCGACCTGTTCATATACGGCTATCTTGTCCATGTCATCTAGTTCTTCATAAGCGCCCCAGGTTTCAGAAAGCGTAGGCAATTCAAAATTGCTTGATGCCCCAAGACTTATAGCAATAATCAGCACAACTGCTGCCGGTACCCAGTAAGTATATCTTTTCTTTTTATTAACCGTAAGTATCTCAGAATTATCGCAGGCATAAACACAGTCAGTGCAAAGATTGCAGTCAATATGATTTACTCTTGTATAGTTTGATATATGGATACCCTGCGGACATGCCTCATCACATTTGTTGCATGCGATACAGGTGTCTGTATTTCGATAGATTGCTGCAGCGGGAAACAAAAAGCTGCGTTTAAAGAAAACTTCGTTAATTAAACCCATAGCGATTAACACAACCAGCAGCCATACGCCACTGATTTCTAAACCAACAGCATTTAAAACAATGAATAATATGATTATAGCTGCCACGGGTACAACATTCAGAAAGATATTACTAACCGCACTCAGAGGGCAAAGATACTTGCACCAAAACAACCTCGAAAATATTGACCCCAGTATGGTTAATGCAAAAGCAGGAATGGCGAAGTATAATGTAATATCTGTATTACCAAAAAGATTAACAGCGGCAAAGTAAGGATCAAATTCTTTACAGAACAGTTCACTGGAAGTCATTGTATAGTAAAGAGCAAAAAACAGAATTACATATTTTAAAGAACGAAGCGGCCGATCGATATACCTGTGTATTTCAAATCGTATTTTTAATTTCTCACCAAGTTTACTTAACCACTCCGTTACCGAACCTATAGGGCAAAGGAAGCTGCAAAACAGTTTACCGATAAGAATTACCCCAACAATCAGAGCAATGCCCAGAAATAACTGGACTTCACTCATATTGCAGGACATTGTTCCCAGGTTCAGTTTACTGCCAAGTGATGCAAGTCCGCCGAAAGGACAGTAGGATTCAAAATCAGCAATGTAAGATTTATCAAAGACTGGACGAAGTGCAACATAGCCAATCAGTCCAAGAATTATCAATTGAAAGGTGAGTCGTATTTTATTATTCATTTTTACTCCGGAGCGAAGATAGCTTGTCAGTATTAACGGGAGACTCAATAAAAAGTGTTGCAAACATTATTAAGTCTCCCGAATTATTTAATCAACTTAAAGGTTTTTAAAAGAACGTTAGAACTTATTTGAGTAACATCATTTTCTTCACAGAACTACTCAAACTGCCATCTATACCTTTTGCATTAACCTCATAGAAGTAAACACCGCTTGTAAGTGCTGCTCCATTAAATACAATATTATGTTTTCCTGCATCAAACCTGGCATCAGCTAATACGCCCACAATCTGACCAAGTAAATTATAAACAGTAACATTTATATCTGAAGTTACCGGCAGGTTAAACGAGATCATTGTTTCAGGGTTAAATGGATTGGGATAATTTTGTAAAACTTCAAAAACAATTGGAGCACCCACATCTACAGAAACAATTTGAGAGTATTGCGAAGTACCATCAAAATCAATTTGTTTCAATCTGTAATAGAAAGAACCGTGAGAAAGACCCTTATCAATGTAAAGATAAGTTTGAATTTCCGTTGTTGTTCCTTTACCTTCAATAAAACCAATTTTGTTAAAGTTGACTTTATCAGTGCTTTTCTCAATTTCAAAACCGGAGTTGTTTAATTCTGTTGCTGTTATCCAGACAAGATGAACATCATCATTTATGACATCGGCTTTGAAAGAGACAAGTTCAACCGGAATAATTGCATTACCGATTTTAGTAACAAAGATGTCCTGTGCCCCAGCGGATGTAAAGTTAAATGTGCCGAAATCTGCAGTTCCCCTGAAGTAACCAGAGACATAGCAATTTCCCACAATATCAACAGTAATGGCATTACCATAATCGGCAAGAGTTCCTCCGGCACTTTTTACCCATTCTAATTCTCCAGCTGTATCATATTTCGCGATAAAAATATCATTATCCCCTGCGCTTGTAATATTTGTTGTCCCGAATGTAGCACTTCCATTGAATCGCCCTGTTATATAGCTATATCCATCCGGTGTTACCATAAGGTCATTTCCTCTGTCTAATAAACTGCCGCCGGCACTTTTTACCCAAATAAGATCGCCGTTGTTATCATATTTAGCGATAAACACCTCGTCTCCGTCAATACCGGTAATTTGAGTTGTTCCAAAAGTAGCGGTACTATCAAAATACCCGGTCATGTAAATATTTCCCAATGCATCTATGCTAACTGCATCAGGAGCATCTCCACCGGTACCGCCTGCATTTTTAGCCCATATCAAAGCACCGGAAGCAGTATTATATTTTACAATACCGATATCATTTCCGCCGTAAGAAATAAGTTGAGTCCCACTGAAGTTTGCTGTATCAGCGAAGATACAAGCCATCACCGGATTACCATCAAGATCAACGGCCAAGCCTCGTCCTTCCTCTCCGCTTAACGAGCTTCCTGCACTGACAGCCCATTGAATTACACCATCATTATTGTACTTAGCTAAAAAGATGTCTCGACCGCCATTTGTTGTAATCTTAACGCCGTCAAAGTTTACAGAATCTACAGAGGCGCTGCCAAAATAACCAGCAACGAAAATGTTTCCGCTTGGATCAAGTGTTATACCGCGACTGGAAACTTGAGAGACACTTTTTCCATCTCTGATCCAAATCAAATTACCAGAGGTATCATACTTAGCAACAAAGTTATCAAGGTTGCCGGAGGAGGTTAGAGTTGTATCAGAAAAATCTGCTGCTCCGAAGTAATGACCTGTGACATATAGATAACCCATATGATCAAGTGTTATTCCATAGCCACGGTCGGTTAATGTACCACCTCCACGTTTTGCCCAAATTGTATTTCCAATAGTGTCGAGTTTCACAAGAAAGAAATCAACATTTCCGGCAGAAGTCAGGCTGATACCTCCAAAGTCGACAGTACCGGTAAACTCACCGGTTAGATAAGTATTCCCTAACAAATCAACAACTATGCTGTGACCAACGTCCAGCCCTGTACTACCGAAGTATTTTGCCCAGTTGAAATCCGGTACCTGAGCATTAACTCGGATAGAAAAAACAGCGATAAGAACAAATAGTGAAAAGAAACGTATGAGATTTTGCATGTCTCCTCCTGTATGTATATTTATTAAATCAACATATTATATGTTGTTAAGTTGTTTAAACTTTATATCTCTTTTTTTCAGAACTATAGCCTATTAGCTAAGCCGTCCACTGAATTTTCTTCTAGTGGTCCATCAATAACAATAATAAAATTGTCAGTGGTCAAATATTTTTGTGCGACACGCATTACATCTTCTTTTGTAACCGAGAGAATTCTGTCGGCACGTTTATCAAAGTATTCAAACGATTCTTTATCTCTTATTAATTCAAAAACACGGGAGGCTATATCATCAGGTGTTTCAATAAATAACGGCAGCAGACCGAGCAAGCGTTTTTTTGCTGTAACGATTTCTTCATCTGCAGCACCTTCAGCAAATAATTTTTTTATTTCACTGAATATTCCTGTAATAACTTTCTCAACATTTTCGGGTCCGGTTTTCGTATTGAATTTCCAGTAACCAACATTTTCGCGTGTGCTCCATAATTCACTTTTAATTCCGTAAATGAGTCCCTGCTTATCGCGAAGTTCAACTCCGATTCTTGATGTAAGAGCACTGGAAGCCAGAATATAGTTTAATATTTTTACGGCTTCTTCATCTTCTTTTGAAATATTATCAAATGGTTTAAATCCTATATTAATGGTGCACTCGGTATAATCTTTCTCCGGAAATATTTTAATTATCTTTTCGTTCAGGTCAGTAACCGGAGTAAGCTCAAGCTGAATTATATCTGAACCGCTGCTCTTCAAGCCTCCGAAATATTTTTCAGCCAGATTTTTCATTTCCTGTGGTGTATAATCACCAACCATTACAATGGTTGTAAGCTCAGGAGTAAAATACTTTTGATGAATTTTTTCTAGATCTTCTTTAGAAATACTTCTTATTGACTCTTCAGTACTTGTGGTTTGAGTAAATAAGTGATTTTCAAAAATCTTATTGTACATATAATAGAATGCTTTTACACTTGTCTTTTTTAACCTATTCTTAGCAGCTATGCTGTGTCTTGACTTTATATAATTAATATCATCATCTCTCAGAGCTGGTTTTGTTATTATATCGTATCCGGTTTGAAGCATTTCATCAACATTTTCCAGTAAAGCATAACCTTGAAATGAAAAGCCTCTCAAACCCCCTTTCACACTGAATTGATAAGGAACAAAAGCCATTCGTTCTGCAAGTTCTTCATATGTTGTATTCTGACTCCCTCTGTTCATTACATCACTCAGAACGGCAGAAATACCGGGCTGATTTGTTTCATGCTCTTCGGGAATCAATCCGGTTTCAATAATACCTCCGATAAACAAAGCAGGAACAAGATGGTTTTCTATGAAATAAACTTTGATGCCATTGCTTAGTACATCGCTTTTAATCAGCGGGGCAATAGGATTCGGGCGAATGATATCATCAAAACCTTCCGGGTCAATATTGGGCTGAGCTTGTTCAGAACTCAGATAATAAAATTTGTTGAACTCATCTGAATGAATGTTATAATCTTCATTATCCTTTTCTTCAACTTCTTCCGTAGAAAACTTATTTTCAACTTTACTTTCACCCTTCGGGAGTCCGTAACCAATCGTAACTTTTTCATCGGCAAAGTAAGTCTGCATAACACGTTGAATATCTTCTTTTGAGACCAGCATAATTCTTTGATCAAAATCTTTTCGCGACTCCCATCCTGCAAAAGTTTCATATCGACTGATTCGCGAAGCAATATCACTGTTTTTTATCGAGCCGGTTACCTGGTTAAAACGATAACGATTTTTAACTTTCTGTAGTTCGTGGTCTGAAACGATTTCATTCTGCATTAATCTTATTTCTTCCCAGACTAATTCTACTGCTCTTTCAATGCTGCTGTCAGGCGTCATTTCTACAGTTATATTAAATAAAGTCGGATCTTTAGTTATTCCTACACCACCGGAAGCTCTTGAAGCGATCTTTTCCTTCAAAACCAATCGCTTATGCAGTCTGGCATCACGGCTTCTTTCTGATAGCATCATGCCCGCAAGGCGAATAGCCGGAAAATCTTCATGCAGATAGTTCGGTACATGAAAAGCCATTCTGAAATACGGTATATTTATATCGTTATGCTTAAGAGTGAAAGTTTTCTTAACTATTTGTTCCTGCGGAAGAATGATCTTTTCAGGAACTTCAGGACCACTTGGAATTTTACCGTAGTATTTGTCTGCCATCTTCAAAATTTCATCAGTGTTGAAATTTCCAACAAGAACAAGAATAGCATTATTAGGAGTATAATAAGTTCTGTAATATTCAACGGCCCTATCTCTGGAAACATTCGAGATATCAACAGGCCATCCGATAATAGGATCTCTGTTCGGATGATTCTGAAAGGCAATATTATTCATAGTTTCCTGCATAATGCCCGATGGTTTGCTCTCCGAACGCATTCTTCTTTCTTGCAAAATCACTTCACGCTCAGACTCAAATTCATCGGGATCAAAAATGCTGTTCATCATTCTGTCCGATTCAATATCAAATGCAAGCTCAATTTTATTTGCGGGCAGATATTCATAATAACTGGTCATATCATTTGCAGTGAAAGCATTAAACACACCAGAATTCTGTGAGATTATTCTTGAAGTTTCTCCTTTGCCATATTTTGGTGTTCCCTTGAACATCATATGCTCAACAATGTGAGAAAGACCTGTTATTCCAAGATGTTCGTTTCGTGCACCGACTTTGTAAGTCAGCTGATGGAAAATAAAAGGGGAGAGGTGCTGCTCCATTGTCAGGATAATTAAACCGTTATCTAATTTATGTCTGTATACCTTACCTTCCTCATATTTCTGCTGGGCAAGAGCAAAAAAACTTATGCTTGTCAATAAGAGAAATAGTATTTTATTGAAGATCTGTTGTTTTGTAACTGGCATAAAAAGGCTCTCCTGTAAATGATTCCGTTAAATGTTTTATAAAATTAATTTTTAGGTTTTCTAATTGCATCCTGCCGTTCTTTTGAATCTTTAACTATCACTGCTCTTTCTTCCAAAGTCATTTCACGCCAGGCTGGTTTGCCATCAGAGTTTGCTACTATCCATCCTGTCAAATATCCTAGCTGTGTAACTCGTTTCAGTTTATCAAAGTCAATTTTTTCTATATCATCGGATGGAGTATGATAATCGTCGTGCAAACCGCTGAAGAAAAACAGGGCCGGTATTTTTTTTCTGAGAAAATAAGCGTGATCGCTTGCACCGCTCAGCAAGCCCATATTGTAAAGCAACTCAAATCCGGTATGGGAGTTTGCTGTCTCAGCGATCTTAATCAAATCCTCTCCGAAAAATGCCCCTCCAACCCATAAAAGTTCCGGTTCATTTCTTCCAACCATATCGAAGTTCAGCATAGCAATAGTGTTTTCAATTGGTTTAACAGGTTGATGATATACATAGTAACGGGCACCCAGCAGTCCATTCTCTTCGGCATTAAAGGCAATGAAGACCATGCTTCTTTTAGGTCTAACTTTTGAAAATGCTTTTGCCATTTCGATAATTGCAGATGTACCTGAGGCGTTATCATCAGCGCCGTTATGAATTTGACCGATATTGATTTTATCCATTGCTCCATATTCACCAAAACCGACGTGGTCCATATGCGCAGCGATTACTACATACTCATTTTTTAATTCGGGATCAGTTCCTTCCAGAAATCCAATTACATTCTGGGTTATAACTATTTCAGAATCAAACTCAATTTGAGCACAAAACATTTTATGTGTTATTTCGAATGCATTAGGCTTTAACGTTCTATCGATTTTTTTCAATACTGAATCAAGCTTAGTGCCCGATCCGCGGAACATTTCATCTGCAATTACATTAGAAGCATAAATGATTGGTATCCTGGAATGAATGTTCTCAGGCAGAGAGTATGATGTTTTATCAAAGGCTTTAACAAGATTCTGATATTTAAAATTAAATACAGGTTCAAGTTTTAGGGTCGAACTGATCACAACTACACCAGCGGCTCCCCGATCTGCAGCTACTTCAGCCTTTCTGAGTACATTTCTATAATAAGCGTTTCTTGTTTTGGAAAAAGAACTTTCAGGGTCTTTATCCTGAGGATGACCATCAACTATAATTACGAATCTTCCTGACACATCAATTTCTTTTTCATCAATTCCGATATAATCGTTATAACCATTTTCACCTTTTTCAATCCCGTATCCGGCAAATATCAATGGCGTTGTTATGGATAAATTTTTACCATTTGCATATTGGATCATATAGTCATTTTTATATTTATAGCTTATGGATATATCCGAGTTATCATTCGGATAAATGATCTTTACTTCTCCTTTATCGGAATATCTGGATTTTTTCAGAGCAAATCTTTGAAAGTATCCCTCATATTGAACTGCATCAACCAGTTCAAAAGTTGGTACTTCTATTTTTCCTGCAGGTTCATCCTCTTCAACTTTAAATTTGCTTCTGGATGGAAAAAGAGGCTGCAGTCCCGCTTCACGAAACTTTTCTGCAATGTAAAGCGAGGCAATTAAATTTTCATCAGTACCTGCCGCTCTGCCTTTTAAACTATCGGATGCCAGAAAAGTAAGATGCTGCTGCAATGCCTCCTTAGAAATAATTTGCAGTCCTTCTTCGTAACCCGGAATAATTTGGGCATTGGTAATACTAAATGACAGAACAAGTACAAAAGCACTTATGGTTGACAGAAGATATTTCATATTAAACCTGTGTTTTCCCTTACAATGTGAAAATATTGAAGCAAATGTATTGCCTAATTAAATTTCATCTGCTTCACCTGAATTAATAATTTATATCACCGTAACAGCATCATTTTTTTTGTCTCGATAAAATCACCCGATTGCAAACGATAGAAATAAACACCCGAGGTAAGATTCGAAGCATCAAAATTAATCTGATGCATTCCGGGTTCTTTTATTCCTTTAAATAAAGTAACTATCTCCCTGCCCAGAATATCATAGACTTTCAATGTTACAAAGTCTGACTGTTGTAACTCATACCTTATGATTGTATTTGGGTTAAAGGGATTGGGATAATTCTGATCAAGTCTGAAGTTTGAAATTATATAACTATCATCCCCAACACTGACGGGGGGTTCAGGCATAGTTGTGAAAATGTTGCTTGCACTGCCGCTTACCCAAACGTAACCGTTAAAATCAATAGCAGTTGAATAGAGAAATGAAGAGGTTGAACTGTTAATTACTGTTGTATCAATTATGTTAACCCAGCTCTCACCCTGATCTACACTTCGCCAAATCTCACCGTTGACGTTGTTGTTTTTCCCTACTACATAAGCCGTATCATTTCTAAAAGCAACGCTGTACAAGAAAACCTGAGTGTCGGTTGTAATATATTCGAAAGTAGCCCCTCCATCTCTGCTCTTTAATATTATTTGATTACCAACGGCAAGAGCATCGTTTTCACTAGTAAAAATCACTTTTCTTAAATTAGCTGACTCCAGTCCAGATGGAATATTTACGAATTGAGATTGGTTCCAGGTAATACCGCCATCCGTAGTATAAATAGCTTTAAGTCCATCGGAGACAACAATTCCTTTGTTCTCATTTGAGAATGCAATTGATTGAGGATTTTTTGCTAGCTGATTAGTCTGTGAAGTCCATGAATTACCGCCGTCTGTTGTACGATAAATAACATCAACACTGCTGGCAACTCTGCCAGCTACAAAACCGAGGTTCTCATTGAAAAAATATACTGCTGAGCTTGTAACGGTTGCTGCGTTAGTGTCCGGAATTATGGCAATCCAGGTTGCCCCGCCGTCAACTGTCTTTGATACCATTTGATAACTGTGTGCAGCAAATCCTATATTCTCATTTAGAAAGAATATATCCTGTATGTTAAGTGTTCTAAATCCAACTGTAAGATATCCGCCTTTCCAATCAACACCTCCATTTGTGGTTTTTAAAAACACCCCATCAAATCCTGCAGCATAACCAATATTCTCAGAAAGAAAGGTTAGTCCGTATAAACTTGCAGATGGAATTTCAGTAATTAAATCCCAAGTATTTCCTAAATCATCAGAAGTTGCAAGAAGCCCGCTGTTTCCCGCAATCCAGACCCTATCACCAGTACCATCAATTCCACTGATGGTTGAGCCGAACGGAGCAGGTACCGGAATCCAATTTTGCCCGCCATCAGAAGTTTTTACTACAACAGCGCCGCGGGAAGCACCACCGACAGCAAGACCATTCAATTCATCTTTGAAATAAATTCCATACATATTGTCATAAGTTCTGTTTTGTTCCGCTTGAGTCATATAAGTCCAGGTAGCACCACCGTCGGTAGTTTTAAGGTGAATGCTTGGCTGCAAACCCACTAACGATCCCCACCCGGTTGCATATGCGACCGTGGGGCTAACCATTTTTACCGATCGGATATCAGAACGTGTGTAGTTGAATCCACCTAATAAAGGTATGGGTGCAAGGTTCCAGTTTGCTCCATCAGTAGTGTAATACAGAACTCCAACGTTCCTTCCAACAACGATCCCAATATTAGCCTGATAAAAATCCATTGCTAAGAGTCTGTTACCACTTACTGATAAGTTTAATTGCCAGTCAGTACCTCCATTAGTAGTTCGCAGAACCCAGCCAGAGCCTGACAGAGCAGATTGACTTGCCATTATCCAGCCTGTATTAGAATCAGAGAAATACATACCATAGATATGTCCGTCTTCCTGTGGTATAGTTAAGACGGAATCAACAGTCCAGGTTTCTCCGCCATCAAGAGTTTTCAGATATTTGCGTCCCGATGCACCAACAAAACCGATATTCTCATTTAAGAAATAAACAGAATGCAGATCGATATTTATATTACTCTCTTTTTGTTCCCAGGTTACACCTGCATCAGTTGATTTATAAATACCTCCCCCCAATCCTACAGCAAAACCTGTGTTGGAATTAATGAATGTTATGTCGTTAAATCCGGGATATGAACCTTTTACAGCATGCCTCCATGTCTGCGAGATAAGCGTCTGATTCAATACGATAAATATCAGAGCAATTAAAACAAGTGTATATCTTTTCATTATAATCTCCTTTGTATTAAAAGGTTAGTAATTTCAAACTTATAAAACCTGAAAAGAATGACTTTTCAAGATTAACCGGTTCATCAGGTTTTTGTAATGCATATTCAATCAGAATATCGATAATGGCATCTTTAAATAGATTTAAACCTGCGCCGCCTGTAACAGCAGTATAAGTGACATCTTTACCGCCAAAGATTAAGTCGTATTCTTTGATTCCATATGAGAATCCGGCTCTTACAGTTATTAATTCGGAGGCAACATATTCCAATCCGGTTTTAATAAGATGATTATTGGATTCTATTTTCTGAAAGCGATTGTCAATATATTTTGATGAGTCTGATTTCGTATTCTGAAAATGGTACTCGACGCCAGCCAGTAAAACATAAGGGACAAAATAATATGATACCCCTGTGCCGGCAGAAAAACCGTTGATGTCCCATTCCCACAAAAGCAGTTCTCTTCCGGAGTGCTTTGACCAGCTGCTTCCTTTTTGATATCCTGCGCCTAATCCAATCATAATATTTTTAACAGGTTCAAGCCGGGATACTATCTGAATATCGACGCCATCAAAGAATGCATATCCTTCTTCATATTCCTTTATTGCGCCGGAAGGTATAATAATCTTTGTGTTTCCGAGTGAGTAAGTTCCTTTTCCGGCCAGCTCAATATTATCAGATACTTTGTAATTGAATTGAGTAGAAAAATTCTGTGTGAGATTCTTTGATTTATAATTTACGCTGCTGCCGCGTCGTTTGAAGGAATATGTTTCTCCGCGAAATAAAAACAATTCAACATCCAGCAGGTCTTCACTTTTTGATTCTATACGTTCCTGCAATTCGTTCGGTTCATATGAAATACCGATAGAAAAATTATCCGATGGTTGATAAGCCATGCCGACGTTACCGCCAATTCTTCTGATAAGGGATTGTGCTCTGCTGTAAACATCCTTTAAACCTTCAATCAACTGATAACTCAATGATGCACCGGCATATATGCCGGGTAATATTTCCAGGCTGTACATAAAATTTACTGTGGGACCATTATAGCGAAAGCCTCCCCGGTTTGTATCTGCAAGGAAGAATGCATCGCCGCCATATGTGAAGCGTCTCAAAGAGCCATAAATATCATCATAATACTCAACATCATAAGAAGTGTAACCCCTGAAAGTTCCAAGCTCGCCAAGATTTTTGATTCCGTCAAAGACTATTACATAGGCTGAAATTTCAGAGGGATCATACTTACGTTTATATTGTCCGCTGGAAAACTTTGAGCCGGGAATAATTTTCAGGACATTTGCGGTTTCATCTTTAACAAGCCAGGCCGGGTTTCTTCCGAAGTCATAAAGGCTGAATGTATTATCAGCATCCTTTATTACCAGGTTCATTCCACCCATTGAACTTGTCCGAAAACTCTGGGCTGAAAGAAATGTACTGCATAATAAAAGCGATACAACGAGACAAAGTATATTTTTATTCATAACTCAGATAAGTTTTTATATAATCAACATTTAAGTTGTAATTAAACCCAATATGAAATTTCATTTTAATGATACCCCGGTGTCGGCGGTGAATGATCCGGGGAAAAATCATCAAGTGAATTATTGCTGTCCAATCCGGGATCTCTTCTTTTCATTGAAAGTCCGCTATAACGCGGAGGACTTAATACATAGCTTCTGTCAACCCGCTGGTCAAGAGTCTTTTTATTCTGCGGATGATGATTTGACTGATATTCCACACCGTCTATAAAGGTTTCTATTTCAATACCATCTGCCCAGATAGAATCTACACCCGAAGAAACAATAATAACATCGGCTGTCAAACCGCATAGAAAGTCAGACGTTTTATCTGAACGCATATTAATAAGGTTTGGAACATTAGGATTATCAACATCGTTAGGCGAGAACTGATTATAAAATTCCCAATCTGCGGTTGACAGATCAATACTTGTTGAAACCATACTTCTATGGTCCATTGCATCCGAAGCCAGTACAATAAACTCTTTTGGATAAAATGGGTAATTCTGTTCTCCGGGAATACCCGAGAATTTAAAAGCGTAAGTAACTCCCTGAATCGAACCGTCTCCGTATTCATCTGCTCCCGGTCCCTGTCCATCCGTATTGGATGAAAATCTCATAACCATCATTCCATCAAGATACTTAATGCTGTCGCTTGCATTATATAACTCAATAAACTGATCAAACAAATAGAATATTGAGTTAACAGGTCCAACCATATAAATTTCATTTATACTAATGCCTGAGCTGGAAATAGGTTGTGCCATAATAGTATCCTGAACCGTAATGCCAGAAATAACTTCAAGATTAGTAATTGAGCCGGTAATCATTATGTTACTGTCTTCCGGATGCGGCATTCTAACAGAAACTCCATAAACAGAAGATGGTACGGAGCTAAGATCAATCCTGCCATGTAAATCAGTATAGTGTACTGCAATGCCGTACTCATTTGAGATAATTGCTTTTGCATTTTGCAGCGGAATAAAGTCTGCTGTATTGCCAAGTCCTGCAGTATCCCATAAAGCAACTACTACAAGGTGTGCATTCCCATCATTAGTAACAGGAGGCTGTTCGTTACATCCTGTAAAAAGGTATAACCCCATTATCATCAGAACTAAAAACGTTTTCATTTTCTTTATATGCATATGTTTATTCTTATACACATTAATGATATCCCGGAGTTGCCAATGTATGTACCGGATTAAAATCATCCGATGAATTATTAGTGTCTAATCCCGGTTCACGTCTCTTCATTGAAAGTCCGCTGTAACGCGGAGGACTCAACACATATCCGCGGTCAACTCTGGAATCTAAAGTCTTTCTGCTTACGGGATGAGGATTCGTTTGGTATTCAACGGCATCAATAATTGTATCTATCCTGATTCCGTCAGTCCAGATTGAATCTTCACCCGTTGAAATCGCAACTACATCTGAAATAAGATTAATAAAGAAATCTGTTGTGTGATCTGATTTCATATTTATCAGGTTGGGAACATTTGGATTATCAATATCGTTTGGTGAAAACTGATTATAAAATTCCCAGTCTGCAGTAGTCAAATCAAAACTT
>DATHSU010000112.1:0-2741 GCA_035463895.1 Ignavibacteriaceae bacterium
TATAGTATTAATAGTTTTATTTTCTGCAGGTTTTTATTCAGTAGAAAATTATGCGCAATGTTCCGATGCCGGTGTTTGTTCGATCGGCGGGCATTCAATGGAAAAGGAGAGCAAAAGTATTTTTGATTTTTCTGTAGCGTATAAATTTGGAACCAGCGGTAAAGAAGATGATGTTCAGTTTCATGCATTGCAATTGAATGGCAGCTATAATGTGTTTGATAATAGTTCTGTTCAGTTTGCATTGCCGTTTAACATTCAATCAGGTCCGTTAGGTGATGTCAATGGCATTGGCGATTTAATCTTAAGCTGGAATCAGAAATTATATTCAGATGAAAGTTCTTCTTTTAATGCATCACTTGGAGTTAAGCTTGCAACCGGAGATGATAACAAAGATAATCTGCCGCAGGTTTATCAAAGCGGACTCGGCGCAAATGATATTTTGTTTGCAGTGAATTATAGTTATGATAAATTCAGTGTCGGCGCAGGATACCAGCTTGCGGGCGGCAGGAATGAAAATTATTATCGACTTGAAAGAGGTGATGATTTGATTTTAAGAGCAGGATATCAATTATACTTTGATCATATAAGCATTACTCCTCAAATTTTATTTATTAAACGATTGGCTAAATCAAGTATTCTCGATACAACTACAACACAGGAAACATTTGTAGAAGTAGAAAATAGCGACCAGATACAATTGAACCTGCTTGTGCTGACTAACTATCAGGTAAGCAATAATTTTTCTCTGTTCTTTGACTTTGCTGTTCCCTTTATTAAAAGAGAAGTGAATGTGGACGGATTAACACGTGCACTTAGTGCTTCGGTAGGAATTAAGTTTTCGATTAATTGAAATTAAAATAGATATTTATTCAAGATTTGTTTTTTTAAGTAATTCTTCTTTTAACAGGTTAAAACGGGTTTCTAAATAATATTTTCGGTCTGATGCATCTAAAATAGATCCAAGAGTTACTTTATAATCCTGTTCGTTGAAATTATTGATGACTTCTAATGCTTGCTGAAGTTTATTCTTATCAGCAGGGAGTTCAACGCCGCGCATAAGCATAAATTGAATATCAAATGCATCACGGATGATTTTTCTGGACAGAAGTGCTTCAAATTTATTTTTCATCATCTGGTTAAGTGTTAATCCTTTAACCATTACCTGTTTATTAGTGAATCTGGAGAATGCAATTTTTCTCTCCCACTCAAAGTTCTGCTGTTCTTTTCTGATTTCAATCTTTAAGCTTCGATTAACTAATGGAGATTTTAATTCGAACAGCAGAGTAAATTTTTTATTTGCCGAATCAGTCAGCGTATAGTTATCAGATAGAGATTTTTTTATAGAAAGATAAATTGATTTTGAATCAGATTTCTTATCTAACCAGAAATCCAGGTCGGTTGAATAACGATTAAGATTATGACAAAGCCGGAGCATTGTTCCACCACCGAAGTATAGTGAATCAAGCACTCTGATGCTGTTAAAAAGATCCAGAACTTCTATTTCCAGCTTCTCTAAATTTTGTAACGCCTGCATAGGTCTTTCCAGAATGAGATTGTTTTTTTATTTGTTTGTTCAATTATCAGATTTACTTTTTGTTTATTAATCTTACTAAAATCTATTGCTTCAAAATCACAGCTGTACCTGGAAAGGGAAGTTAAGTAAACTGCATCAGCTAAAGATTTTTCAGGAGTGGCTATGAAAAAATCTTTTTTCATTATAAAGTCCGAGTATAGTTCTTCTTTTATAAGTATGAATCTGAATTCAATATTTTCAACATTTATATTTTTAGTTCTTTTAAGAGCAGCAGATTCAATTACACTTTGTACTTGTTGAGTTGAAATATTGTAATAGCTCAAGGCGCTCATAAACGAAATATAAGAAGGTACCTGGAGCATATTCGCAAGTTTGAATAATTCTTCTTCGTTTAGTTTTTCAAATTTAGTTGGAGTTATATAATAATTCCTTTTCAGCCGTATCAGCTGATCATTCTGAACATAGCGATTAGCAGTTACCTTTGCAGACTCTTTGCTTATTGAAAGGATTCTTGAAATATCCTCAATGCTGAATATAATTTTATTTGAATTATTTAGTATAGTTGTTCGCATTTTAATAAATATAGATAATTAACACTTATGTTAACTTACTATATTTAGTAATTATTAGCAATAAGAAAATTAGAAATGCCAAAATACAATATCGGCACAGCCGGCTGGTCTTATAAAGACTGGGTGCCAAACTTTTATCCAAAAAACCAATCAAGTGGATTTGACTGGCTTCAGTTTTATTCGCACTACTTCAATTGTGTGGAAGTTAATGCGAGCTACTATGCTTATCTCAGTCCAAGGATTGTTGAAGGATGGATTAAAAAAGTATCTGATGCTGAAGATTTTATCTTTCATATAAAACTGCATCAGGATTTTACACATAAAAGAAACTATGATGAACAGAATATTAAAGCTGTTCGTTACAATCTGGAATTGCTGAAAAAGTCCGAACGGCTTGGCGGATTGTTGATTCAGTTCCCGTATTCATTTCCATTTGATGGAAGCTCTGTTGAACATATTCATAAGCTGAGGGATATTTTTCCCGACATAAGCTGCTTCGTTGAAGTTCGTCATTCATCATGGCATAATGATCTTGCTTTTGAATTATTTAAGGAAAATAATTTAACATTCTGTACTATAGATCAGCCGCAAATAGGAAAGGCAATTGAGTTTGAACCGATTATTACTAATGATAA
>DATHSU010000113.1:0-9872 GCA_035463895.1 Ignavibacteriaceae bacterium
TTGCCTGTCCCTGTGCTTTAGGACTTGCTACTCCAACTGCATTAATTGTTGGAATCGGTAAAAGTGCACAAAAAGGTATTCTGTTCAAGGATGGTGAAAACCTGGAAATTTTCCATCGAATCAATACTATTATTTTCGATAAAACAGGTACTCTTACCAGAGGTGAAACGTCTGTAAAAGAAATAATACCGTTTGAAATAAGTGAAAAAGAGCTCTTGTCCTATATCATTCCGGCAGAAAAAAGATCAGAGCATCCTATAGCAAAAGCTATAGTTGATTATTCGGCATCAAAAAAAATTTTAACGAATCAACTGGATGAATTCGAGAGTTTTACCGGATTTGGAATTAAAGCTATTGTAAATAATAAATCTATTCTTATCGGCAATACAAAATTAATGACGGATAATTCAATTGATCTTACTAAAACTCAAAAAATATTTGATGAGTTATCCAATCAAGGACTCACAGTTATTTATGTTTCAATTGAAAATAAAATTACAGGTATAATCACAATTGAAGATCCACTTAAGAATAATGTAGATGAGGTTATAGAAGAGTTAAAAAAGATGGGCATTAAACCAATTTTGCTCACAGGTGATAATGCTAAAACTGCAGCTTCAATTGCATATAAGGTAGGTATAGATGATTTTAGATCCGAAGTGCTTCCTGCAGATAAAGCCAGAATAGTCACTGAATATCAAGGTCCAAACAATGTAGTTGCAATGGTTGGCGATGGAATAAATGATGCACCTGCACTTGCGCAAGCTGATATCGGCGTAGCAATTGGTACAGGAACGGATGTAGCGATTGAAACTGCAGGAGTGGTTTTAATAAGTGGAGATTTAACGGGAGTTCTCAATTCTATAAGACTCTCAAAGGCGGTCATAAAAACAGTTAAACAGAATCTTTTCTGGGCATTTATTTATAACACAATTGGTGTTCCGCTTGCTGCTTTGGGATTATTAAGTCCAATGTTTGCTGCTCTTGCAATGTCGCTTAGTTCTGTTTCTGTGGTAAGTAATTCTCTTAGGTTAAAGCGAGCAAAGATTTAATATGTGCTTATCATTTCCTTTGTAATTAAAATTAATAAGGAAGATAAGCGAGCTACATAATTCCTGTAATTAAACTTAATATTGTTATTGGGATTCCCGCTTTCAAATATTCTTTGAAAGATGATCGAACTCCGTTATGTTTTGCTGTTTGAATAACAATCAAATTTGCAGCAGATCCGAGCAGTGTAAAATTACCAGCAAGTGTTATTGCCATAGCAAGTGTAAACCAGCCAATATCCGGATTTTCGAGAATTGGAATAAGTGGTTTTAACAACATCACTGCAGGAACATTTGAAACAAGGTTACTTAAAACTGTAGAGCTAAGAGATAAAGAATTAATACCTCCCCTTAAAATCTGGAAGCAAATTACAAAATCAGATCTTTGGCAATCTTTCCAAGTAAGAACTGTTGCTCAGAATTGCAAAAGTATCAATACTCCTAAGTTCACTGATATCAAGACAGTTCATGTAACTCATCGAGCTTTTCAATCCATCGGATATTGCATCGATAACATTTTTTACAGCACCTTTGTATGCAACCATTGTTTCCTCGCCCTCGATAAATTCATTTCTCATCTTAACACCAAATGATGCAGAACCTCTGTATTTTTTCCATAATTGTCCTTTGTACTTAATGACCTCACCGGGAGTTTCTCTTGTTCCCGAAAGCATTCTGCCGAGCATAACAACATCTGCACCCAGTGCGATTGCCTTGGCTGCATCACCCGGAGATTTTATGCCTCCATCAGCAATAATTTTTATCTTAAGTTTTTTTTCATTTCTTGTAAAATATGTATTCAATAATGAAGAAACCTGGCCGATGCCAATACCAGTTTGAATTGAGGTGGTACAAACACTACCGCTTCCAATGCCGACTCTTACCGCATCAGCTCCAGCATCTTCAAGCTGCTGGAGTGTTGCTCCGTGAGCAATGTTACCAACAATTATCTTAGCCTCAGGAAATTTCTTCCTGATCTGCTCAGTTTTTTTTAATACAACTTTATTACTCGCATTAGCTGTATCAATACATATTACATATTTTCGTGATACCAGTTTCTCAATTGCTTTAAGATCAGTGTTTAAAGATATTGATACTCCTCTTATCCCTCTGACACTTTTGCCGTTGGACAGAACTTCATCAAGTGAAGAATCAAACCGATTCAGAATTCCGAGACAACCAAGATTTGTTAATTCTTTCGCCATATCCATTCCTGTAACTGTATCCATCGGACTGGATATAACAGGAACAGAAAGTTTTAATCCAAGAAAAGTACAAGATGTTTCGGCTTCGTTGCGGGATTTTATTCTCGAAATTTCTGTGGGAATAAGACTTATATCATCATAAGTAAGTGATTGATTAAATTCGTTAAGAGCTTTTTTTGAATAAACTTTCATTTATGATCCGTTAGTATTTATTAATTTAATAAGGATTCCATTTCATCAAGAATCTCATTCATTTTTTTCGTAACAGCAAGAACAGGTTCAGGTGAGTTCATATCCACACCGGCATTCTTTAAAATGTTTATGGGATAATCTGAACTGCCGGCTTTAAGAAAATAAAGGTATTTATCTATAGCTTCTTTACCATCACTTTTAACCTGATTTGCGAGAACCTGCGAAGCAGCAAATCCTGTTGCATACTGATAAACATAAAAGTTGTAATAGAAATGCGGAACACGTGCCCAGGTGAATTCCTCTTCTTCATCAATAACCATGGCTGGTCCCCAGTATTTTTGAAAAATTTCTTTATACATTTTACAAAGAACATCCTGAGTTAATGCTTCTCCTTTTTCAGTTTTTTCATATGCCTGCATTTCAAACTCTGCAAACATAACCTGCCTGTAAAAAGTTGAGGTGATATTATTTAAGTATTTTTCAAGCAGATACAATTTTTCAGCTTTTGAGTCTGACTTGCTAATTAAAAAATCCAGGAGCAGCGATTCATTGAACGTTGAAGCAACTTCTGCAAGGAATATTGAGTAATTTGCATAAGTATAGGGCTGTGTCAGTCCTGTATAATATGAATGCATATTATGCCCCATCTCGTGAGTCAGTGTGAAAACGTCATTTAATAAATCTGTCCAGTTTAATAAAACATAAGGATGAACGCCGAATGTAGTCCCTGAAGAGTAGGCACCGCTTTTCTTTGCCTGTGTTTCATAAACATCAATCCATCTGTTTTTAAACGCTGTTTTTAGTGAATTAAGATAATCGCTTCCCATAACCTGAAGCGAATCAAGCACAATTTTCGTTGCCTCATCATAAGTATATTTTTTATTATCTCCTTCCTCAAACAAGGTTACATAAACATCATACGGATGAAGTTCTGAGATTCCAAGAACTTTCTTTTTCATCTCCGCCCATCTGTACATCGGAGCAAGATTTTTACCTGCAGCATCTATAAGATTATCATAAACAGAAAGAGGAATGTTATTTTTATCAAGTGATGCTTCGCGGGCTGATTTATATTTTCTTGCATTAGCATAAAAAATATTTGTTTTTAAGTTGCCATTAAACAATGCCGCAAAAGTGTTTACATAATTTTTATATGGTGCTAAATAAGCTTTGAATGCTCTTTCTCTATATGCTCTGTCTTTTGAATAAAGTGCAGCATAGTATCTGGCATGTGATATTTCGACATCGTTTCCTTCATCATCTTTAATTACAGGGAAATTTAAATCAGCATTAGTAAATATTGAAAAGGTATTGTACGGTGTCTGAGCAATTTCTCCTGACAAAGCAAGAAGTTCTTCAAGTTCTTTAGTCAGGGTATGATTTTTGGTCCGTAGAAGATCTTCAATTGCGTGTTTATAAACCTTGAGATATTCATTGCCGTTTATCATTTCAATTAATTCTTGCTCATCCATACTGAGCAATTCTGGTTTTATAAAAGAGGAAGCCGTTGAGGCTTTAGAGTAAAGATTTTTAATTCTGTCATCCAAACCCTGATATATAGTAACACGCATATCACTATCTTTTGACAGCATAGCATAAAGATAAAGTCTATCAGTTTTAGAACTTAATTCATCATCAAATTTAAGGCAGGCAAACAGTAATTCCGGATCTGATGATAATTTACCTTCAAATTCTTTGTAGCGAAGAAGATTAGTCTCAACCCATTTAAAGTCAACTTCCCAATCTGAATCTGATTTATAAATATCAGTCAGATTCCATTTATATTTTTCCTCAACCTGGTCTCTTGTTAATATTCCGCGCGAACTATTTTCGGAATAATGTAGAAATGAACTTAATGGAGATCTCATAATTACTATTCCCCTCTCTTCAGCTTATATTTAGTTACTCTGATCAATAATTGGATTTTAATACCTAGTTTTGAATTGATGAAACATAATTGTTAAACGTGCAAAAATAGTGAAAGTAAAAATTTAATCCACATTTAAGGGAGTATATTTTTTATTCGATTCGTGGGGTTATACGAATTCTAAGTTTACCGCTAAAACTATTAGGAGCAATAGTCAGTAAAGACTGATGAGGTTCATTTAGCGGCCTAGTGTAAGCTGGTAAATTATCCGATAATTCTGTTCTGAATACTACGGATTGTGCCATATCCTTTATTTCAACTTTTACTTCACCATTTGAATGCCCGATTAAAGTCAGGTTTAATGTTGCTTTGTTTACACTAAAATTTAATTGAATAATTGCCGATGTAGAAAAATTTTCTCCATAAAGTTCATAATTAAGATAATTCAACCTGTTTTCCTGAAAGGGCTGATTTATTTCAGTATCAATCGGTTCCGGTTCAACAACATCCAGTCTGCAGGATACAGTTAAAGCAGTAATAAGTAGAACTAATAAAATTGAAATTGAAGCTCTTTTCATAAAAAGTAGGATTAAAATAATTGATTAGAACTTATCAGTAAATAAATAAAAATGCAATAACTTAATTTGGGATAAAATTAAAGATCTTTGTTTTTTATAAACTTTAAGCTCTACGCCTGATAATTATCCAATTGAAATTAATCACAAGTTATTTAGCCCAATCCGGAAATACAGATAAATCAAAAATGTAATTGCCAAGCAGGTAAACCAGAACTGTTACAACAAGTACACCTGCTATGTTTAGAGTAAATCCCGCTTTAACCATATCAAAAACTTTTATTCTGCGGCTGGCAAATATTATAGTATTTGGTGGAGTTGCAACAGGAAGCATAAATGCCATTGATGCTGAAAGCGTTGCAGTTATCATAAGCAGTAAAGGATGAATGCCAATTGCAGCTGAAACGGCTGCCAGTATTGGTAAAATCATTTGTGTTGTTGCAGTGTTGGATGTCAGTTCAGTTAAGAAATTCATTGTAAACGCAGCAAACAAGATTATGAATACAGGACTGAGATGACTGAATGAACTTAAATGGCTGCCAATATATGATGATAGACCAGAATTACTGAATCCGCTTGCAAGCGCAAATCCGCCTCCGAATAATAGAATTATACTCCATGGTACCTTTTCAAATGAATGAAAGTTCAGAATTGCTCCCTTATTATTCTTATCTGTTGAAGGAATAAGAAAAAGGATAAATGCCATAGTGATTGCAACGGTGCCGTCATCAATATATGAAGGTACTGCAAATAATGAAGACCATCCGCTGATTGAAATAAATCCAAAATTCAAATCTGTTCTAAAAATCCATAAGAGAGCTGTAGATATAAATATTACACCAATAACTTTTTCCTCAAAGGATGGCGGACCAAGTTTTTTATATTCTTCGGCAATAAATTCTTTTTCAATCCTCACTGAGTTATCAACTTTAAAGAAAATTTTAGTAATAAGTATCGCTGAAAAACCAAGCATTAAAAGTGCAATTGGTAAGCTTAATATCATCCAGGATCCGAAGGAAATTTCCGGTGCCGCGGGATAAATGATTTTATAAATTCTTACTAACGCCAAATTAGGAGGGGTTCCGATCAAAGTGCTTAAACCTCCCAATGAACAGGCATATGCAATAGAGAGTAAAAGACTTTTAGAAAAATTTGAAGTTTTTTCTTTACCGAATTGTTCTTCAAGCTTAATGATAATTGAAAGCGCTATTGGAAGCATCATAACTGCAGTGGCTGTATTGCTTATCCACATAGAAAGAAAAGCAGCAGCAAGCATAAAGCCAATAATAATAGAATTTGGTGTCCCACCGAAAACAGAGATTATTTTGAGAGCTATCCGTTTATGAAGTCCCCACGTTTCCATTGCTATGGCAATTAAAAATCCTCCTATAAACAAAAAGATGACCGAATTGATATAAGCCCCGGCAATTTCCTCACCTGGTAAAAGAGAAAGCAATGGAAATAAAATCAGCGGAATAAGTGCTGTTGCGGCAAGTGGAATTGCCTCCGTGATCCATAAAGTTGCCATAAGAACAGCAACTGCGGCCATTTTTGTTATCTCCGGTTTTGATGGATCTAACTCAGCAAATAGTATTATAATTAAAAAAGATGTCAGTCCGGTAATTAATCCGGTTAGGTGTTTTTTAGTCATTATTTTTTTTGGTTGGTTGAAAATAAATAATCATAATGTAAGATAAAATCCAATCGGCAAATTTTGTTTTCATTTTTGTTATTGCATTGTAATACTATGTAGATATTTTTATTTTGGGGTTAATATTTTGTTAATAATTGTTCAGTTAATGCAGTTTAAAGAAAAAACCTCTCACTTTATTGTTTTATTTTATTCAGTAGTAATTCTTTTATTTGGAATTGTAATTGCCAGAACTTTTATTAATTCAGATCAGGAAGAAATCAGCTCCATGGTAAATGAAGAAGATCTTCAGGTAAATCAGTTCGGATTCAATGATTTCGAATTAATTGAAACAATAAAAGATGTTCAGCGAAACCAGACATTGTCTGATATACTTAACTCTTTTAACCTTGGTGATTTCACACTGGAGCAAGTTGTATCCAGCGCACAGAATGTTTTTAATGTCAGATCTATTAGAGTGGGCAGACCATTTCATTCCTATGTGAGTGATGACTCTCTTTCACAGCTTAAATATCTGGTTTATCAAAAAGATAATATTAATTTCATTGTTTTTGATCTTAATGATTCAATTCGCATCTATGAAAATTCCAAACCGGTTGAAATAAGAACAAATAATTTTTCGGCATCTATCAACCACTCCTTATTCGCTTCACTTTCTGAAAATGGTGCAAGTATTGAGCTTGCTGTTAAACTTTCGCAAATATTTGCGTGGCAGGTAGATTTTTATGCAATTCAAAAAGGTGACCGTTTTAAAGTTATTTATGAAGAAAAACTGGTGGATGATAAAATAATTGGAACCGGTGAAATTCTTGGTGCTTACTTTGAACATAAAGGACAGGAGTATTTTGCTATCCCTTTCGAACAGGATAGTGTGTTTCAATATTTTGATCAGGATGGAAATAGCTTGAGGAAAGCATTTCTAAAAGCTCCGCTTGAATTTTCAAGAATAAGTTCCCGCTATAGTAAAAACAGATTTCATCCTATTTTAAAGAGAAATAAACCTCACCTGGGAACCGATTATGCTGCGCCGCACGGTACACCAATCAGAACTGTTGGTGATGGTGTTGTGGTTGAAGCCGGATACTCGGGAGGTAACGGTAACCATGTTAAAGTTAAACATAACTCTACATACTCAACTCAGTACCTTCATATGTCCCGCTTTGCTAAAGGTATTAAAAAAGGAACTAGGGTTTCGCAAGGCCAGGTTATTGGATATGTTGGAAGTACCGGATTAGCAACCGGTCCGCATCTCTGTTACCGCTTCTGGAAAAATGGAGTGCAGGTAGATCCGTATAAAGAAAAAAATCCGCCTTCTTATCCGGTAAAAAAGGAGTTAATAGCTCAGTTTGATAGTGTTAAAAATATGGTAATACAAGAATTAGATAAAGTTACATTTCAAAATGAGCTTTCTGCCTCACTATCAAATGATTGATCTGCAGCTACCCTAAATTATTCTTTCTTAATGTATTCATTCTTTCATATATTTGGCAGTCTTAAACAGCAATTGAGTAAATGGATTCCAGATATGAAGCAGTAATCGGACTCGAAGTTCATGCACAACTGCTTACAAAAACAAAAATTTTTTGCGGTTGCTCAACCAAATTCGGTAATGAACCAAATAACAATATTTGTCCCGTTTGTCTTGGACACCCCGGAGTTCTACCCGTTCTTAATAGAAAAGTTGTCGAGTTCTCTGTACTGATGGGACTGGCAACTAATTGTAGAATTAATAAAAATTCTGTTTTTGCCAGAAAGAATTATTTTTATCCCGATCTTCCTAAAGGCTACCAGATTTCCCAATATGAACTGCCAATTTGTGAACACGGTCATTTAGAAATCAGAAAAAAAGATGGAAGCAAGAAGAAAATAGGAATTACCAGAATTCATATGGAAGAAGATGCTGGAAAATCAATTCATGATCAAAGTTCAGCAACCCTAGTTGATGTGAACCGCTGCGGAGTTCCACTTCTTGAAATTGTAAGTGAACCGGATATCAGAACACCAGAGGAAGCTTATTTATATCTTGCTAAAATGAAACAAATTCTATTATATCTGGATATTTGTGACGGAAATATGGAGGAGGGTTCCTTAAGGTGTGATGCAAATGTCTCCATAAGGCCAAATGGATCTAAAAAACTAGGTACAAAAACTGAAATAAAGAACCTGAACTCATTTAGAAACGTCGAAAGAGCAATTGGGTATGAAGTTAAAAGACAAATTGAAGCTATTGAAGATGGAGAAGAAATTATTCAGCAAACTTTATCCTGGAACGCAGATTTGAATGAAGCTTATCCGCTTCGTTCCAAAGAAGAAGCTCACGATTACAGATATTTTCCTGACCCTGATCTAATACCTATCGTTGTTGATGAGAAATGGAAAGAAAAAATCAGTTTAATAATGCCTGAATTACCCGATTCAAAACTTGAGAAATTTATTAATGATTATTCCCTTCCCCTCTATGATGCTGATGTTTTAACACAATCAGCAGATGTTGCTGACTATTATGAAAAAGTTATCAGCATAACAGATGATTTTAAAGCCGCGAGCAACTGGGTTATGGGAGAAGTACTGGGTGCAATTAATGAAAAGAAAATCAGCATAAAAGATTTTATTGTAAAACCCGAAAATCTTGGCAAGCTGATAAACCTCATTAAGAATGGTACTATAAGCAATAAAATTGCTAAAGAAATTTTTCCGGATATGATCAACTATAAAAAAGATCCGGAAGAAATAATTAAAGAAAAAAATCTAGTTCAGATTTCGGATGAGAGTCAGATAATCATCAAAATTCTGGAGGTTCTGGATGCAAATAAAACACAGGTTGAAAGCTACCGTAGTGGAAATGAAAAAGTATACGGGTTTTTAGTTGGTCAGATAATGAAGAAAACCCATGGTAAAGCAAATCCCGGAATGGTTAATGAATTACTGAAAAAAGAATTATTAAAAGAAAAGGATTAATTATTAAACTGAATTTATAGAATAACTAATATTATGGAGAATTAATTTGTCATTTCAAGAAAAATTAAAAAAGTTTTTTAGACCGAAACCAAAAGAAGAAGAAAAAAAGCCAAAAACTTTTGCTGAAAAAGTAAAAGAGTTCTTTAAGCAGCTTTTATTTGCAGCTATAGCTGCTTTTTTTATTATCACATTTATTATTCAGAATACACGAATTCCAACCGGTTCAATGGAAGAAACAATTCTTGTAGGCGATTTTGTACTTGTAAATAAATTTATTTACGGCTCATCTTCGCCAAAATATATACCGTTTACTGAAATTGAACTTCCCTACTTTCGTCTTCCTGCATTTAAAGATCCTAAACCAAAAGATATTGT
>DATHSU010000114.1:0-5857 GCA_035463895.1 Ignavibacteriaceae bacterium
GATCATAATTCAGGTGAAGTGGTTGAACTTCTTATCAGTACATCAGTGGAGAATAGTTCTGAATTTATAGCTACAGAGTATTCTCTTTCACAAAACTACCCCAACCCATTTAACCCCTCAACCAGAATCAAGTATCAAGTAACCGGCATCTCGCGGGTTTCATTAAAGGTTTATGATATACTTGGAAGAGAAGCAGCAACATTAGTCAACGAAGAAAAACCAGCTGGCACTCATCAAGTAACATTTGATGCATCCTCCCTTGCAAGCGGAATTTATTTCTACAAAATACAAGCGGGAAGTTTCGTTGAAACGAAGAAAATGATTTTACTTCGCTAACAGAAAACATCTTTTTAATTAAAATTAAGAGACAGTTTATTGCTGTCTCTTTTTTTTAGCAGGTATTGTTCATTACAACTAATTTCCGCAATTTTGAGCTAATCATTATTATCAAAGAAGATCAATGAAAGCAATTCTTATCTCCTTTATTGTTTCTGTATTTATTCTGTCATTGCCAGAAACATATTCCCAATCACCTTCCGTAGAGCATTACAAACTTGCAACCAAAGTTCTTGATTCTGTTCCCCTTGTAGATGGTCATAACGATCTGCTGCTGCACTATTATTATTACAAGGATCTGAAAGGAAATCTTGACGAGCATGATATCTCTAAACGTACAACGGGACATACAGATATTTCACGGCTTCGGGAAGGTAAAGTCGGCGCACAGTTTTTTACAGTTTTCAGTATGGATAAAAATGCAGTTACGAAAACTTTAATGGAAACCATAGACTGTTTTTACCGTATCGTAGATCGTTATAAAGATGATTTTATTTTTGCAAAATCTTCACATGATATTACAACGGCATTTCAGAATGGTAAAATTGCTATGCTGATGAATATAGAAGGCGGTGAAGAGATAGAAAACTCTCTTCCATTGTTGAGGTTATACTACGAACTTGGCGTAAGATATATGACGCTTACCTGGAATCACACTCACGACTGGGCAGATGCCGGACTTGATTCAACTAAACACAATGGCTTAAATGAATTCGGTAAAGAAGTTGTTAGGGAAATGAACCGGCTCGGTATGCTGGTTGATATTTCTCACGTTTCAGATGATGTGATGAGAGATGTATTTGAAGTTTCCGAATCCCCAGTTATTTATTCCCATTCAAACGCAAGAAAATTTGCAAACACAAATCGCAATGTAACAGATGAAATACTGATGAAATTAAAGGAGAATAATGGAATTATTATGTTAAGCTTCGTCGCTTTTTTTGTTACACAGGAATATGCTGACTGGTTTGCAATATATGATTCCGTATATAGTTCATTTAAAAAAGAAAATCGTGAAACCGCCAGGGAAAAAATTGAAGAATGGAAGAAAATAAGTCCTGCTCCTACAGTAATAATTTCTGATCTCGCAGATCATTTTGATCACATAAAAAATTTAATAGGAGTTGATCATATAGGCATAGGATCAGACTTTGATGGCTTTTCTGATACAATAGAAAATCTTGACGACTGTTCAAAATTCCCGAACCTTTTCGCAGAACTTGCCCGCAGAGGCTGGACAGAATCCGAACTTAAAAAAATTGCAGGCGAAAATTTTCTGCGGGTCTTTAAAGAAGCAGAAATTATTTCAAAAAAATTAAGAGCAGAGCGTTCACCATCAATGATGAGAATTGATTAGCGAATTTAATATCCCCGCTAATTTTCTATGATAAAAGTAAGCCTTTAACATCCTGAGGGGACATTTGGCACTATCTTATCAAAACCATTTTATTTGTTTGTGTAAAATCACCGGCTGTTAACTTATAGTCATACACACCGCTTGAAATTTGAGAAGCATCGAACTCAACTTCATACTTCCCTGCCGGTTTATATTCATCAACCAAAACTGCAACTTCCTTTCCCAGCAAATCATAAACTTTAAGTGTTACATTACCGTTCACGGGTAACTGATAACTTATAACCGTTGCAGGATTAAACGGATTGGGATAATTCTGATACAGAATAAACTGTGTTGGTAAGCTCTGCTGGTTATCTACATTCGTTACTATGGAATCCACTATTGAATAAGTAACCCAGCCGTCATTTGTAAAATATATATGGTTTGAACTTATTCCGTAAGAAATGTTTGAGTTAAAAAATTCGAAATTTTTAATAACCTCATTTAATGTTAAGGAGCTTTGAAGAGTATCCCAGGCAGTACCGGCGTTTGTTGTTCGGAAGATATTTCTATTATTAGTTGTCACCCAGCCATTCTGAAAAGACAGATATTTAAAATCCGTGACACCAAAGTTGAAGTAAGGTGTCAAATTACCTTCCCATGTATTCCCCCGTTTTTTGTTTTTAATATTGAAGTAACAGGAAAAGCGGCAACCCAATGATATCCCATATAACCTTCGTTTTCATTTAACATTTGAATTGGACCATATCCACAGCCTTCCATAGAACCACATTCCCGCGACAACATCCATGTATTCCCTAAATCCGTAGTTTTATAGACATATGCTGAATTACCGACGCCTATGTATTCATAATATTTCAGAAAGCCTAAATTCTCATCATAAAAATATGTTCTAATGAAAGAACCAAGGGTATCTTCTATTGCTTCCCAATCCTCTCCCGAATCTGTTGTACGAAACAAGGCGGTATCACTAGATATAAACCCAATACTATCATTTATAAAATATGAATTTGAATAATTCATAATGTAAGGATTATTAAACACGACACGCCAGGTATATCCGCCATCTGAAGTAGTAAAAAGTTCAGAATGTTTTGTTATCCATCCTGTTGTTGGACTCGTAAACTGAAGACCAATTCCACCGCTTATATCATTATTATAAATATGTTCCCACGTAATACTCGTATTAGTTGTTTTCCAGAGATTGCCATTGGTGCCAAGTATCCAGCCGTGGTTTTCATCCAGGAAGAAAATATCAGTATAGTTATATGAGGTCTGCGCGAAGAGATTGGCGGTTAGTAAAAATAAAACAAATGTTTTTGCTATTGTTTTCATTTTCTCCTCCTGGGTAAAATTAAAACCGTTTAGTACGTAGCATAAAGAACACTTAAAAAGTATAGAATCAACAGAAGGTTTTTGTGTACCATTGCGTTATTAAAAAATTTAAGCAGCTTTGTTTTATTTCCTATACTTACTAATAAACTCCTCAACTTCCGGTAAGCCGCCCTGGTAAACTAAATAACCATTACTTGGTTCGCGTTCGGTTATTTCTCCGTTAATGGGAGTAAGCATTATTTCTTTAACTTTTTCAAGATCATCTGTTTGTCCCAATGCCCAGCCGAGTTTTACATAAGCTACTTCTGGCAGCATATTCGCAGCGGGCACAACTCCGAGTTCCATCATATCTCTTCCAGTATCGTAAACATACATTTGTACATATCCCCATAAAGTCTGCACAGTCATATAAACAGCAACATTTTTTTCTCGTGCGCGTTTTAGTGCTGGATACATCGGTTTGTTTACGTGTCCGAGTCCGGTTCCGGCAATTACAATTCCCCTGTAACCGTTATCAACAAGTGAATCAATTATATCCGGCTGCATATTTGGATAGTAATATACGATGGAAACTTTTTCTTCAAACACCGGATTGATTATTACATCTTTATCATCTCTCCTTCGTTTATAGTCTTCTCGCAGCGGGGTGATTTTTTCACGGCTGACCATTGCAATCGGTATATCTCCAATAGTTCTGAAAGTTGAGCGGTAGCTTGAATGCATTTTTCTCACTCGCGTTCCGCGGTGAAGCAATCCATACATATCAGAAGTTGGTCCGAACATACAAACCATTACTTCGGCAATATCACTTTCCGCTGCTGTTTTAACTGCGTGAATAAGATTCGATGCGGCATCAGAAGAAGGACGATCGCTCGATCGCTGTGAGCCAACCATTACGATTGGAACCGGTGTGTTTTGAACCATAAATGATAATGCAGCAGCCGTATGATGCATTATATCCGTTCCGTGTCCTATTACTATTCCCTGAACCCCTCGCTCAATTTCTTTTCCGATAGCCTCTGCAACACCTTTCCAATGTTTAGGTCCAATGTTCTCACTGAATTCACCGTAAAGTTTTTCTGTTTCAAGATTACAGTAATCGGCAAGTTCAGGAACAGAGCCGTAAAGTTCTCCCGGTGAAAAGGCGGGAATTACTGCACCGGTTCTGTAATCAAGTCGTGATGCAATCGTTCCGCCGGTACCGAGGAGTTTTACTCTTGGTTTTTTAGGGTCAACAGGAAAATCCTTTTCCGGGATTTTGTATTTAGCTTCACGCCTTCCGAATATTTTTACGTCTGTAATTTTCTCTGCGGCTATTCCGATGTTATAACCAATTGGCATTTTAAGAACAATGTGAAATTCGTCTGCAGTTTCAGAGCGCGGAAGAATTAATCCTTTATATGTTCCATCATCAGTAATTATTTCAACATCACTCCAAATTGGAGTTTTAAACTTTTGTAAAGTGTTTAACGCTGTTCCGCGGTAACCTTTATAGTCTTCGTTATTAATCATTATCTAGCTCCTTTCATCAAACCAATTTTTTCTGCAACTACTTTAGCCGGAATTCTTCCGCGAAGTTTATTCATCAGCAAACCTATCATCACTTTTTCTTTATTTGCCGGGTTATGCAATTTAATTTCTTTTGTCTGTTCAGAAATTAATTTTATTTCTTCTTCAAGCTTGTTTGAATTTAAAGGAGGGGGAATAACTTCTCCTGTAAAGGCACCAAGTTCAACAACATTTTTTATAGTCTGATACAAAGCATCTTTAGGAATTTTTCCATCGGAATATACTTTTAAAACTTTTTCAAACAATTGTTCATCCAGCCATTCAAGCATACATCCATTCTTTTGTAATCGTTTGGGATATTGAATCAGGAATACTGCTGCAGTGGTCGGATCAACTTTCCATTCATTAACAGCTTTCTTAAAAAGTTCAGCATATCTGGAAACGGATAGTTCTTCAATCGTATCCTGTGGAATACCAAGTTCATTATACCATTCTATTCTTTTCCAGAACTGTTCCGGAAGCCAGGATTTTATTTTTCCTAATCTTTCCTTAGTGATTTTCTTTGGAGGAAGATCTGTATCGGGATACATTCTATCAGCACCGGGAAGAATACGTTCGAATCCGTTTGTACCATCGCTCATTGCCTGTCTTGTTTCTGATGGAATGCCAATGGTTGCTTCTTTTGCACGAATTATAATTTCATTTACAGCAGTTTGTACATCGACTTCACTTCCCCAAACTACAATCATTGTATCATTATCTGCAGCATTGGTAAACTTTTTAATCTTCTGCCAGTCTGATGATGCAATCGTATCGCTTTTACTATCTGAGTGAATCAGGTTTGGAATGTTTGTTAAGCAAGCGATAACCCTTACTCTATCTGAAATTTCTTTTGAGAAGTAAGTATCTGTTTGTGTCTGCCAATGCAGCAAATCTTTAAATCCTTTTAGTACAACACTCTGTACTTTCATACCTGATTCAACGGCACCTTTTAACGGAGCGTAATGAACTTTCTTTAAAATTTTTGTGAGGTCAGAGGACTCTGCTTTAAATGATTCAGGAGTTATGCCGCGTTTCTTTAATTCTTCTCTTAACCGCAAAAGATTCCACTGCCTCATTGCTTCATTATAAGTAAGAAGCGGAATCAATGTTATTTGAGGGACGCCCTTAATCTCAACACGGGTTCCGCCTTCAACGCTAACGTTTACATCTTCACGTGCAGCACCCATTCCTCTTCTTACTCTGTGAGTACTTCGTACAAGCTTACTGCACTGCCATGCTACTTCAGCAACTTCCTGCGGGGTTCGCATTGCAGGTTCT
>DATHSU010000115.1:0-9682 GCA_035463895.1 Ignavibacteriaceae bacterium
TCATAGCCCGGTACGAGAGGATATGGTGAACGGCTGTTAATACTTAAATTAAGCAGCTAAGGCGTAATTAGATTCGCCAGTTATTGTTTTGTTCCCAATTTTTTTACGTGTCTTCGGGGAACACGGTGCGCAGTTCAATGCCTCTTCAACCCCGTCGAAACCAAAATTCACCCCCGTGTAATCAGTAGGCAATTAGCAGTAGGCAAAAAGCAAACTGGTTCAGGGAATCCACTTTGTATCTGGGATGTTTGAGACTTTATTCTCAAAACGTGAAAGAACAAAAAACAGATCACTTAATCTGTTAAGAAATATAATAATGTTATTACCTATATGCACCTGCTCATTCAATGCCACAACTTTTCTTTCGGCTCTTCGTACAACTGTTCTGCAAATATGCAGATATACTGCTCCTTTAGACCCCCCGGGTAAAATAAAGTTCCGCAACTCCTCTAATTGCTCATTAAAATGATCTATATCCATTTCCGCAGTTTTACTGTATTCCTCAGGTGTCCTTGTAATTTTAAGTTTTTCGTTTTTTTCTGAAATGGGAGTTGCAAGATCAGAACCAACAATAAATAGCTGATTTTGGATTCTTTCCAGAACTGCCCGCACTTCTTTACTTTTCAGTTCTGTAATCGCCAGTCCGATAAAAGCATTTAGTTCATCAATTGTTCCGTATGATTCAATCCTGATGTTGTTCTTAGAAACTCTTTCACCTCCAAAAAGTCCAGTTTCACCTTTATCGCCGGTTTTCGTATAAATTTTCATTTTTTAAATGGTAATTTCTGTACAGTTACTTTAGTTACCTTTTCACTGTTCTTTGCAATTAATACTGTACCGGGAGTAATATGGTTTTTATTGATATACGCCAGTCCGATTGGTTTATTTAATCGTGTTGAATTAACTGATGATGTAACAATACCCACTTCATTTTCCTTCTCGTCTAAAAGAACAAAATGATGTGCTGCAGTAACAGGATCTTCAAAGTTAATACCGGTAAGATATTTTTGAACTTTGGAATAAGTATCCAATCTTGCAATAACTTCCTGCCCGATATAACAGCCTTTTTTAAAATCGACGAGGTGAACTAAATTTGCTTCGTGAGGATTATACTGATCGTTAATTTCATTTGGAGCCGCCGGAATACCCATACTTATTCGAAACTCATAGTATGCTTCTTCGCCAATTAACCCAAAGTTAAAAATGCCGTGGTTTTCTTTCATATAGTTAATTAGTTTGATGGTGTTATCATCATCTGCAAGAATCCAATACTTATCCCGTCCATTGAAATCAGTTATCTTTGATAAAAAGAAGAGTATTCCCTCCGCATTGACTACCTTAAACGTGTTAGTGCTGATATCACTCACAATATTCCCGCAAACCAAAGTAATGAATGAACTTGACTGAGGCCCCGAAAGTTCAAGAATATTAAATCTTCCGGTAGCATCGTTCATTGCTACATCGTCGGCAATTATATATTTGTTTATCCAACCTAGAACTCTCTCTTTATTTGATTTTCCCACAACTAAAAACTGATGGGTATCAAAATTAAAAACAGTAGCAACACTTAAAATCCTGCCCTTTTCTGTAGTGAAAACAGTTTGTTTAACTTCTTCTTTCTTTAAATCCTTTAAAGAATTTGTTGTAATACGATGCAGAAAATCCAGTGAATCCTTTCCTCTTAATTCAACAATAGAATAGTTAAAAAGCACCCTTAACCCTGCACCATACTGCAATACTTCAATTTCGTTTTCTACGCTCGTAAAAACCGGTATTGCTTCAAAATCATCGTAAGTTTTGGAACTTATGTTCTTTGATCTAAAGTAATCTAATATTTTGTTTGGTCTATCATCCATTACATTCACCATTAACAGGTTATAATCCTATTTTGTACATTTGATTGAAAAAAACTGAGAAATTGCCGGAATTGTTTCCGTAAAAATAATAAAAAATTAATAAAGTCGGGTTTGCCGGGCGTTTCGTGTATTTACATAAGCCCCCTGTTTTTCATTCCAGACAAATGCAACTGAATCTTTTGCAAATATTTTATCTTCAAGACTAACATAAACATATTCATAATAATCAGGATACTTATCATTGTTTACATTCGCCAGATTTCTTTTGAAATCTAAACCTTTGTAGGTCATCAAGAGATGCGGTTCAGACCTAATGCCATCGACCAGAAAATAATTATAGTCAATTGTACCGATACCTTGAGCAAAGTAAAATTTATTTTGAATATATACTGTGCCGTTATAATTCCATGTCATCAAATTAAAATTTTTAAACCCGCCATGAGAAGGAATTATTGATTCCCAGACAAATGAAAGATTATTACCACGGCATTCCAGAAGTACAAGATATAAAAAAGCTGTGCCAAGTTTGGTACTGTCAAGATCGATATAACTTTCATTATAACCAATAAGATTTTTAGTTTCTATCAGTCTCTCACCCCGCCTTGACTTTGCAACAACAGCAAAAATGTATTTGCTTCCATCCTTATAATCGTAATAAATAATCGCTGGTCTAGGCAGTGATTCCAAAGTAGTTTTATCTGTTTCCATCAAGTATGTGCCGGGGGGATAATTATCCAAAACATACTCAATAATAGAAACAGTGTCACAGGGAAATCTTTCACTTCGTCCCTTTCTTAGATCCAGATTGTATTTCTGAATTTCAGCATCCCTGTAAGGATCAGCAGAAACATCAACAGAGGGTAACGGATTAGATTTTTCCTCTTCGCTGCTGCAAGCAAGTAATACTATCGCTAAAAAAGGAATAAAAATAAGCTGAACTATTGTCATTTCGTTTAATATAAAAATGCTTCAAAACCATTGCAAAGATAAAAACTTTGAGGCTAAAAAGATTGACTAATTATTATCTGGAAAATTCTTCAAGAAAATAAGCTGAAGATTTTATTCCAAGCTTAAAGTGATTAAGATTAAAATGTTCATTTGGCGAATGAAGATTTTCTGTATTCAATCCTAATCCCATTAATACAGGAGAAGCATTAAGTCTGTTTGCAAACTCAACAACAATTGGAATACTGCCGCCTTCACGCATAAAAACAGTTTTCTTTCCAAAAGCTTTAGCCATGGCTTTGGAAGCGGCAATAGTAGCAGCATCATCCAGCGGTGTAATAACCGGATAGCCGCCATGTAAATCTCTTACTTCAACTTTTACAGTTTTAGGTGCAAGCTTTTTAATGTGCTTTTCAAAAAGTTTTGCAATTTTTTTGGGTTCCTGACGAGGAACAAGTCGCATACTTATTTTAGCAGTGGCTTTTGATGGAAGAACCGTTTTAGCACCTTTTCCTGTCCAGCCGCCGAAAATACCATTACAATCAAGGGTGGGTCTTGCCCAAATTCTTTCAAGAGTGGAATATCCTTTCTCTCCTTTTAGTTCTTTTAAGCCAATACTTTTTGCAAAATCTTTTTCTTTGAATTTAAGGGCTTTAAAATTCTCCCTTTCCTTTTTAGAAAGTTTTAATACATCATCATAAAAGCCTGTGATAGTAATCTTACCATCTTTATTCTTTAGTTTTGAAATAATTTCTGCTAATACGTTTATGGGATTATCAACAGCACCGCCAAAGGTTCCTGAATGCAAATCCCGGTTGGGTCCGGTAACTTCAACCTCCATATATGCGAGTCCTCGTAAACCATAAGTAATAGTGGGTGTTCCGGGTGAGAACAGTGCAGTATCAGAAATCAGTACTGCATCGCACTTGAGCAGGTCTGTATTTTGTTTAAGGAAAGGCGTAAGGTGTGCGCTACCAATTTCCTCCTCACCTTCAATTAAAAATTTAACATTTAATGGCAGATGACCCATAGTTTTAAAAAAAGCCTCAACACTTTTAATATGAACATAAACCTGTCCTTTATCATCAGTAGCACCGCGGGCATAAATGTTACAATCTTTAATCACAGGATCAAAAGGATCGTTATGCCAAAGTTCTATCGGGTCAACGGGTTGAACGTCATAATGTCCGTAAATTAAAACAGTTGGCTTTCCGGGTGCACCTAACCATTCAGCATAAACAATCGGGTGACCTTCTGTTTGAAAAATTTCTATCCTGTTTAGCCCTGCCTTTTTCAATTTATCTGCAACAAATTCCGCTGCTCTCTGCATATCGGGCTTATTTTCCGGTAAGGTGCTTATACTCGGAATTCTTAAAAAGTCTTTTAGTTCGTCAATGTATATATCATAATTAGATTCAATATGTTTTATCACTTGTTCCACAATTATCTCCTTTACTTTTTAATATGAAATCTATCGATTATAGGAATATTATCTTTAAAATTCTTAATGGTTTTTTTATCAAGCTGTTCAAGAATATTATCAGGAGGAACAAAAAACTGCCGCCACGGATCATCAACTATATAAAGATATCCATCATTATCTATTGTGATTGCCTCATAGGAACCCACGTAGTTCAGATGTTTGTGGTTTGGTATAACTGGTTCAAAATCAAATGATTTTAAATTTTCAACATTTAAGTCTTCATCAAATTCCACATGAAATATTTTCAGGTTATTCCTGTCTAAAAGCCAAACGGAATAATCTTCATCACTGTACAATCCTGTTATTGAGCCAATTCCCAAATTACTTGTACTTATTTCTTTAATTATTTCTTTAGAGTTTTTATCAGCAATAAAAATTACGGAGCTGTCTGAAAAAGCTTTGCCTCTTAAAAATCCTTCCAACCCAAGGTAAAAATATCTTGAATCAACTGTCAATCCCTCATACCCGATATTCCAGGCAGTATATTTCAGAAAAAGTTCTTCAGGCTGAAAATTAATTTTAGTTACCGAAATAACCGTATCAAGTGCATCATTGAATACAAACTCAAAAATGCCTGTGTACTCTTTATGATTTTCAGTATGTCCTTCAACCGATATATAGAACTTTTCCTCATACCTATCATAAACAATTTCCTCGAAATCTATTTTTGGATAATCCATAAAGTATTCACTTACATAATCACTAAAATGAATCGGATAAAACATAAAAACGCAGTCATCAAGGATTACAAATTTATGGAGAGCACCAATATCATCAGCAAGAAGAAAGTTCTTTTTGCCAGACTGATAACCCAGGAATGCAATTCCGGAAGTCTGATCTGTGCGGTATTCACCCGATTTTAACCATTGGGGATACTCAACATCTCTAACAAGTTTAGGATTTTGTGTTTGAGCAAAAACAGCAATGGAAAAAAGCAAAATGATGATGGTGTAATTTACTTTACTTAGCATTTGAACGTTTAATTTGTGTAACTTTAGAATAGAAATATAAGTATTCTAATGCTCAAATTTTAAATTTTTTATATTTATTGAAAAACATTTAGCCGGTTTTTATATTCCAATCATGATTTTAGCCAGATACATATTAAAAAATCATTTTATTCCGTTTTTGTTTTCCATCGTAACCCTGATGTGCATTTTTCTTCTTCAGTTTATGATGAAATTTGCTGATAGGCTTGTGGGAAAAGGATTGGATACGTGGACAATTATTCAACTGGTAGTTTTTAATCTTTCCTGGATGTTTGTCCTTGTTGTGCCAATGGCTACCTTAGTATCTGCACTTATGGCTTATGGCACAATGTCGCAGAATAATGAAATAACAATAATGAAATCTTCCGGCATAAGTTTATATAAAATGATGATGCCCGCACTTGCGGCCAGCGTTATTGTAGCTTTTCTTTTATTCGTGTTTAACAACGATGTGCTTCCTGATGCAAATCATCAGGCAAAAGTTCTGATGCAGGATATTTCACAAAAGAAGCCCACTTTATCATTAGAGCCAGGTGTTTTCTCACAAGAAGTTTATAACTATGCAATACTTTCAAGAAATATTGACCAGAAAGAAAATAAACTTTTTGATATAACCATTTATGATTATTCAACTCCTTCTAAAGTAAATGTAGTTACTGCAGAAAAAGGGGAATTTTTCTTTTCTGAGGACAAATCGAAATTAATAATGGATTTGACAAATGGCGAGATTCACGAATCCGAGGCACAAAACACTTCACTATATAGAAAACTGAATTTTGAGAGACACCGTATAACTATGAATGCCGAACAGTTCTCTTTCCGGCAGTCAGGTATGGCTACAAGAGGTGAACGAGAGATGAGTGTTGAGGATATGGCTTATGTTGTGGATAGTTTAAAGAAAGCAAGAACGGAGATTTTATCTTCTCTATCAACAGAAATTGATAAGTACTTTTTTAATGGTAAAATTCCTCCCTTCAGAGCAGCAGAAGAAAGTAAAACTGCTGATAAGGATATAGTTTTTGTAAGAACACTTGATAAAATAAAGAATGCGAATAACATTATAACGTCCTATAACAGAAGAATTGACTGGCAGGATCGTGAGATAGAAAAATATGAAGTTGAGATTTATAAAAAATATGCCCTTCCAGCAGCCTGTATTGTTTTTATTCTGATAGGAGCTCCCCTTGGAGTAATGGTTAGAAAAGGTGGTTTTGGAACAGCGGCAAGTATCGGTTTGTTTTTCTTTCTTATTTACTGGGCCTTTCTGATTGGCGGAGAAAAGCTTGCTGAGCGAGGATTCTTTTCACCATTTATTGGCATGTGGGCGGCAAATATTGTCCTAACTATAGCCGGGGTTCTTCTTACCATAAAAACTAATAAAGAGCTAAATACAATCAATTTTGATTTTCTTAAAAAATTTATTCCAAAATATTTCAGACAGAAAGATTCTTTGAGTGAAACTGAAAATTCTTGATAAATATCTGATCAGGCAGTTTCTGCAAACTGTGGTTTTCGGGCTTCTGGCCTTCACTTTCATTTTTATTGTAATTGATGCAATGGAGAATCTCGATGATTTTATAGATCAAAATGTACCGGCATTAAAGATTTTACACTACTACTTTGTATTTGCTCCCGAAATGATAAAGCTGATGACCCCTGTAGCTGTATTATTTTCTGCTCTTTTTACAGCCGGAAAAGCTGCAAACCTCAGTGAGCTAACTGCAATTAAAGCCAGCGGCGTAAGTCTTTATAGATTTATGGCACCTTTCATTGTCTCAACATTCTTAATAACCATTATCTCAATCTATTTTGGCGGCTATGTTGTTCCTTCAGCAAATCAAATTAAAATAAATATTGAGCAAGTATACCTTAAAAAGAATCTGAATTTTACCGGAAGCAATATTTATTTTCAGGATTCACGAACCAGAATTGTTAGTATTGCCTATTTTGATAATAGCATCGACCAGGCAAATCGTGTCAGTATTCAGAATTTTAATCCTGAGAATCTCACTAGGATGACAAGCAGAATAGACGCGTCGAGACTTGTTTATGATACAACAAAAAGTATATGGGTTGCCAGGGATGGGATTAAACGCTCTTTCAGCACTAGACAGGAAGCAGATTATTTTAAAGTACTAGAAATTCCGGATCTGAATTTTTCTCCGGATGATCTATTGAAAAAGCAGCAGAAAACTGCTGAAATGAATCTTGATGAATTAAGTGAATTGGTCCAAGCCCAGCAAAGAGCCGGAAATGATCCAACCCCAACCTTAATTGAGTACCACTCAAGGTTAGCATTCGCAGTTACACCATTGATAGTTGTATTGTTTGGCTTACCAATCTCTGCAAATAAAAGAAAAGGAGGATTAGCGGCACAGGTTGGAATAAATATTCTGGTAACTTTTCTTTACCTGGTTTTTATGAAGGTTAGTCAGGCATTCGGTAAAAACGGGGCACTGGATCCAATACTTACAGCCTGGGTTGCAAACTTGATATTTCTAGTTGCTGCGGTTTATAATGTCTGGAGATCAAGGATGTAAAAAAGAAAAAAGGACTGATGAATCATTAATCCCTTTTCAAGAGGTTATTACAATTTTAAAAAATAAAAGACCGTGTGAAATTACCTGCACGGTCTTTTAGGTTTAAAACTCCTGATAATTAATTTACTTTTTCATCAGGTTTAGGAGCAACAAATCCGAAGTTATGGTTAGGCTGATTTTCCACTTTTATCTCACCAAACTTAGCTTCAAACTTATCTATATTTTCTTTTAAAGCTTTCAGAAGCATTTTTGCATGCTGAGGAGTTGTTATAATTCTGGCGTGAACTTTTGCTTTAGGAACACCAGGAACTACACGTGTAAAATCAATTACGAACTCAGCAGGTGAATGAGAAATTATTGCCAGATTGGAATAAATTCCTTCAGCTTCCTTTTCGCCAATTTCGATGTTTATTTGCTGCCCTTGAGGCGGAACTTTATTTTGATTCATAATTTTCTAAAATTTATTTTCTCAATTCATCAGCTTTATTAAACGCATTTGCTGCATCATCCTGCATTCCAAGAACAGAATAAACTCTTCCAAGAGTTTCCCAGATATTTGCATCAACGCCTTCCATCTGAACTGCTTTTTCAAGGTATGGAAGTGCTTTTTCATACTTTATTAAATACTCAGTTGTTATTTTACCTTCATCTTCAGCTTTTTTATTGATGTATGAACCCCATCTCAAATAAGTAACACCCAGGTTAAAAATTGCATTATTATATTCAGGATCAAGTTCAAGAGCTTTAAGAAATTGCTGTTCAGCTTCTTCATACTCATCAACAGTAAGAAGAACAACCCCATAGTTATACCTGTTATACTTATCCTCTGGATTAGTTTCAACAGCTTTCTTAAATAAACCCACTGCTTCTTGAGTATTTCCAAGATTAATTAATGAATTAGAAAGTGCTAAAGACATTTCCTGATCATCAGGATAAAGCTTATTGCCTTCTTTTAATATTTCTACTGCTTTTTCAAAATTTGCATTAGCTTCACTATCTTTTTCCTGGCTTCTGAGGTTCATTCCTTTTACATAATAAATCTCACCAAGGAATCTGTAACCTTCAACAGCTTTTTCAAGTTCGATCAGTTTTTCAAGTTGAGGAATTGCTGAATCATTATCACCTTTGCTTAAGTGTACAAAAGCAAGATTCTTATATGTATCAGCTGAATCAGGTTCTATAATAATTGCAGATTTAAACTCGTTAATAGATGTATCATAGTAAATCATCATACTATCAGTATCAGCTGTGTTATTTCCTCGTTGAAAGAAACTTACTCCGCGATTGAAAGTGTTTGCCCAAAAATATTTTCTTGAATCAGAAATTTCCTTTTCAAATTTTTTGCTGATATTCAATGATTTATTATATGCATTTATCATTTCATTATAATTTCCTTTTTCACCTTGAACAAATCCTAGCAAGTAATAACCTTCATCACTATTAGGGTTTTTGTCAATATCTTTCTGAAGAACTTCAAGGGCTTTATCCCAGTTTTTCTGCTGAATATAAAGTTTTGCACTTGTTATTTCAGTTGAAGCGCATTGATATCCACTGAAAAATAAACCCAGTAATAAAATACCGGCAACGAAAAGTTTGTAATGTTTCATTTTATCTCCGATTAATACTTGAATTGCTGTTTAATGTAAAAATTCTGATAATTTGATCTAATTTCAAATGTAAAAATAACACATTATTGTATAAATATATATAGAATTCTTTAACACTAAGAATAAATTGATTTTAGGGCACTAAAAGGATAATTTTCGGGATAAAATCGAGGTTATTTTGACTACCGAAAAAGTTATTCGATCCGTTCCAAAAGTTCTTCTTCACGATCATCTTGATGGTGGATTACGTCCCGATACTATC
>DATHSU010000116.1:0-29774 GCA_035463895.1 Ignavibacteriaceae bacterium
CCACCATTCTTTAGCACCGTAAGGTTCACTTAAAGTCCAGATTGAAGGCTGTCCATTATGACTATCAAATCTGAAACTAACACCAAACCCGCTTACTGCTTGCGGTACACCCTGATAATAGACAGCAAGTGAAATGTTTTCACCTTCACTATAAACCCGGTCAAGAGTGATTGTAAGTTTATTCGCTGAATGTACAAATGGTCGGGATGAGCCAAAAAGAAGTACGGAATCTACTACAAGATTTGTGGCTAGATCAAGATAAACCGAGCTTGCAGAAACAGTATCAATCTTAGCATTAACAACAACATTACCAATCAAGTAATTTGGGGTATGGGTCAACTTTAAATCCAATTTATAATACGTAACATCAATTTTAGAATCACCCGGATAATTAACCTGGTTTATTTTCATCAGTGATTGAAATCTTTGAGTTTTAGACTGGGCGCAGGGATGTTCATATTCCTGTGGTAAACCTGCTGCGGTAATTATTATTAAAAATAGAATGGTTGAGATGGTTTTCATCCTTATTCCTTTGTAAAAGATTTAATTTAAAACTATGTTTTTAATAAATAAAAGCAAACCATTTATTCAGTTTGCATCACGTATTCTGCAAATAGATTTAAACTCGCAATAATTACATATCTTACTATCACGATCTTCAAGCTGTGATAACCTGAAATCTCCATCAGCAATTCGTTTAACATATTTTGTTATTGAATCGGCAGCAATATTGATAATATGTTCATTTATTAATAATCTTTCTTCATTGTTCAGATTTCTCTTAGTTTCTGTACTGATGGATTTTCTGCCAAAATCTTTACTGGTAAGTTTAAGTGAATATATTTCAGCAGCTAATGGCTGATACTTCTGGTTAAGTTCAGCTTCAATAAATATTTTAGATGCATACATATACAATGGAAGCTGTAAAGATATACCGCTAAGAAGATCATCCCTGGAAGGCTTTTTACCGCCGAGTTTGTAATCTATAACCTTAAAAGTTTTTTCATCAGAGTTAATGTCAATTCTATCAACTTTACCACGTACCTTTATTCCCTTAAGCTCAAAATCTTCATTGCTGGTTTGATCTGCAAAGCTTCCGAATTCATATTCAAAATACTCAGGGATAAATCCTTCTGAAGATATTCTTTCAGTTAACAAAAACTGATATAAGATCGAATTTTCTTTTTTCCCATCGATGCCGAATATTTTTTCACGTTCGAAGAATGATGAAGGCGAGGTGAATTTAATTTTATTAACCTTATCTTCAGCAATTTTAAATAATAACTTTTCAGCCGTTTTAAAATCTTTGTCTGAACAATCAGCCAGGATAATTTCCAGTTTGTTCAACTCACTATAAAATCTATAAAGAATTGAATGTATAAGGCTTCCAATTTCAAATGCTTCAATATCTTCGGATGGTTCCTCAATTGTTTCTAAAGATAATATCCTGTTAACAAAATAGCGGAAAGGACATTTAGCATATTCTTCCAGCTGTGTGGCGGAATATTCTCTTTCCTTGAATGATAAAAGCTTTTCTTCGGCTTCATTACTGATGTTCCCCGAAATAAAACCGGTATATTCAGATTTCTCAAAAGGATTTACCTTTCTAAGATTGTCTGTTTTAACAGATTCTTTAAGTTTGATTAAATCAGTATATTCTGAAGCAGCCCCAAAATCATGATTGCCGGATAATTTCAGTAATTCTTCTTTTGAATATATCAGGTTCCCATATTCAGATTCTGATTTTTCATTTATACTAAAAATTTTTTGAAGATCGGCAATAAAAGATGATTCTGTTAATTCCTTATTTACAGCCTTAACGGGATAAGTCAGGTACAACCTCTTTTCAGGCACGCATAACGCCTGGTAAAATCTATACCTTTCCTCAAGAAGATGTCTGTACTCATCACGTTTATTTCTGTGTTCACCTGAAAAGAAAATTGCCGGCTGATAACGTGTCGGAAATTCACCATCAACCATTCCTCCTAAAAACAAATACTTGAACTTAAGGCCTCTTATTTCATTTACAGAGGTAACAAGTAATCCTTTGTCGTGTCTTTCTTTTACATTGTAGCGGGTAAATAATAAGGCTGTTTTTATCTCGTGTAAGAAAAATGAAAGAGGAAAGGTTTTATGTCTGCCATATTCATCCTGGATAAGTTCAAACAATTCCGAAACAGTTTCTAATAAAACAGTCAGAGCTTTTACATTTTTTTCAACATTCTCGGGTTTATCGTTTATTAACTTCTGAGGAAGGTTTAATAAAGATATGAGATCAATTAAATTTTTCTGAAAGCTTATAATAGTCTGTTTTTTCTTAAAGACTGAGAGAAGAGTAAATATTTTTTTTATATCTGTTGCGGCTTTTTCATACTGCCATTCAGGTAAATAGTTCGCTTCATCATCGCTGTTATCATCAGCCATCAACTCTATTGCATTTTCAATTGAGCCAATCCAATTATTATAGCCCGAAACAAGCTTTAAATTTGAAGCTACGGCAAGAAGATTGGAAAGGTCAACTCCATTTATATCAATCCATTTACCACTCAATGCCCTGAAAATGTTTTTGTAGTAAAAATCATTTTCGAGTATTTCAAGAAAATTGATTATTGCAATAACCGGCGCTGAATTACTTAAAGTGAACCTGTCCGTAAGGTTAAAAGGAATACCATAATTTTTAAATATATCTCTTACTAAATATGAGTGTTCACTTATCAGGTTAAATATAACACATATTTCATCTGGATTAACTTTATCATTTAAAAGAAGGTTTTTAATTTCTTTTGCTATAATTTCAATTTCTCTAGAAGAATTTGATGCTTCTATTTTAATTATATCAATAGCTGATTCATGTTTACTGGTTCTTTTATATGAAAAAAGGTTTTCCCTGATATTCCTCCTGAAATGATCAAACCCTGCAAAGGAGGTATCTTCAATTTCACGAAAACCTTTGTCAATTAAATTATTGTAACATTTTTCTAAATGCGCAAAAATCTGGTTGTTGTGTTTAAAGTAATCGAACACGACATACATTGAAATTCCGTGCAGGTCTGCCAGTCTATTGATCAGCTCAATTTCGGGCTGAGAAAACTCATCAAAGCCATTAACAATTAGAGTGTTAACATCTGCATATAAAGAGAAAAACGCTTTCAATAATTCATTTGAGGTTAAGTCAATTAAATACTTATATATATCCCCGAGTTCGTATGCTGATAATCCGCTTGGCTTTTTCAGATAAGATGAATAAATGTTCGCTATGTCTAAAGCTTTATATCTTTCTGATCCGGTCAATTGTTTTGCTTCCCTCCTGATATCCTCCGGACCAATACCCTTTCTCTTATATTCACTTATGACATTTTTTACAAGCTCTAAGGTTCCACGCGGTATTTCTTTTTTATAATCACTGAAATACTGAAGCTCAACCTCGCTGAACGATTGATTTAATAGTACAACTGATGTAGCATCACTTAAAATTTTTGCATTAAAATTTCTTGCTTCATTAAAAAGTTGCGTTGAAAGAGTTGCCAGCGTTTCAATATTAATTTCAGAGATACTGTGATCGGTGGCTGAACTGATAATATCTCTCTTTAGATAACGCACCTTACGATTAGTGGGAACAACCAGGAGAAGTTCACGCAAACTTCCCGTGTGAACTTTTTGAAGAATAAGATCATCAATATTTATTTTATCACTAATTGATTTTGTCAGTATCATACTTTTTATCTAATAATAAATCCCTGTATGAAGCCCTTATCTGGCTTTTAATATCTAAATCTAATATTTCCACCATTTCATTAAACTGTTTTTCAGCATTTTTCAAATCATCAGTAACTAAAGTTTCTAACTCAATAAAAGTTCCCAATCTTTTTACTTTATCCAGATGTATGCGGGTGTTTTTGTATAAATACAATTCCCTGATTTTTGAAACTGTCATTTCAGTTGAAAAGATATTCTTAAAAAAATTTTCAATATTTCCTTCAGCAAATTTAATAACATGATAATCAGACCATCGTTTTACTGATTTTTCATCTCTCTTATAATAAATCAAACTTTTCTCACCATTTTCAATTCGTAATTTTAATAAGCCAGTATCAACGGAATAATAAACATCTTTTTGAATCAGTATTTTTTTTAGTCCAATTCTCTTCTGTTTCAATTTATTTTTGAGTTCTTTGAGCGATGTGACCTTGATTTTTATTTCAAGATTTCTCGGCATTATTATTTATCCTTCCTGTAAATGTGAAGTATTTCTCTTCCCTTTCTCGGCTTTGGTGAATTTAGGTCTCTATCGGTACTTTCAAGGGTAAGAAATTCAGAAAATATTTTTATGGTTTCTTGTTCATCCATTCCCAAAGGTGGTCCATCACTAAATTCTTCAAGAGAAAAGTCAACCGCCGATACATTTAATCCAAATTCGGCGGCTTCAAAAGCATCATAGCCTTTACCGCATCCGGCAATCAATAATGAACTTTTTTGTCTAAAAAACTCTTTATTAAGTAACTCTAAAAAAACGGGAGTTGGTGTTTTTAAGTCCCATCGATTGAGTTTTTCTTTATAAATTTCATCCCAGAATTCAGGATTGTTTACGCTGGTAATCATTAAATAACTACAAAATTTTACATTGATATTTTTTAAAGTATCAGTATTTTAACATATAAAAATAAGAATACATTATGAGAAGAATAATATTTGTACTTGGATTATTGATAATAATTACACTAACAAGCATACACGCTCAGGGAATAGGTGAACTTGCTCCCCAAAAACCGCTTGAGATTTTTCCGGATAATTCCTGGGGAATGGATGTTATGTTTGGTGAAGCTGGTTTTGGTCTCGGCTCTTTTTACAGAAAACAATTATCAATGAAATGGACTGCATTTGCTGATTTATCGATATCTGAAGTAAAGGATGAAAGAGAATTTGAATTTTATGATCCTTTTTTCGGCATTTCATTTACTGTTAATAAAAAGAATCGGGTATTTACAATTCCGGTTAATGTGGGTTTACAATACCGAATTTTTGAAAATGTAATTTACGATAATCTTAGACCTTACATAAACTTTGGTGTCGGACCTACCTTAGTCTTAACAACCCCTTATGAAAAAGAATTTTTCAATGCTTTTGGTGATACAAAAACAAAAACTGCTATTGGCGGTTATCTAGGATTCGGTGCTAACTTCGGGCTGGATAAATCCAGTTTAATAGGGTTGAATTTCAGATATTACTACACTCACTTCTTTGACGAAGGTGTAGAAAGTCTTTTTGGCAGGTATAAGAAAAATATCGGCAGTTTTTTTGTTACCCTTAATATCGGGTTGATGTACTAAAAACTATTTCCACTTAATTGTGCATCCAATAGAATAAGTCTCTGGTACAGAGACTTCCTTACCGGATAGTATTTCGTCTAATGCTTCTCTTAAGTACCTGCTTTTTGCTTTCTGCGGTTCCTGCCAGTTATCATCAATTTTGCCGTGGTACGATAATTTTCTCAAGCTATCAAAGACAAAAACTTCCGGCGTATGTGTAGCATTAAAAGATTTTGCAACCGACTGATTTTCATCGTATAAATAAGGAAAATTAAATCGCTTTTCCTGTGCACGTTTTATCATCTGCTCGAAAGAATCTTCAGGATATTTCACTGAATCATTGGAACTGATTGCTACTATTTGAACACCTTTCTCTTGGTAATCATTTTGAATGTTCTTTATTCTGTCTTCATAAGCTTGAACATAAGGGCAATGATTACAGCTGAATATCACAACAATTATCGACTTATATTTAAAAGAGGATAGCGAATAGCTTTTACCGTCAACTCCGGGTAAGTTAAAATCCGGAGCCGGTGAACTGATTTTCAAATTGTTTGTAGCCATGGTAAATTTTATTTCAGATTAAAATATTTTAATTAAAACTTCTGTGCTTAATGAAAATACTAACTTTTATTTTAATAATAATTCTTTCAGAGTTAGCTATGCCTCAAAACTTTGAACTTGAGCAAAACCTATATAATGATTATGAAAAATTCAGAGAAAAAACTTTAACTCACAGAAGGTTTAAACACTCTGATATTCTTCCTCTCATTGAACAACTAAAAAATAATAAAGATTTCACCGTTAATAAAACAGGAACATCATTTGAAAATCGTGATTTGTTTCTGGTTTCAATCGGGCACGGTGAAAAAAAAGTGTTTCTCTGGTCTCAGATGCATGGTGATGAACCTACTGCCACTGCAGCATTATTTGATATCTTTAATTTTTTCTCAGACTCTTCTTACAGCAAAATAAAGCAGCATATTTTAAATAAAGTAAAGTTTTACTTTTTGCCAATGGTTAATCCTGATGGAGCAGAAAGATTTATCAGGAGAAACTATTTTGATATAGATATTAAACGGGATGCTATGAGACTTCAAAGTCACGAATCAATAATTCTGAAAAATATTTTCGATAGTCTGAAAGCTGATTTTGGATTTAATCTTCACGATCAGGATCCACGGTATTCTGTTGGTCAAAGTTCAAAATCTGCAGCAATATCTTTTCTCGCTCCTGCATTCAATTATGAAAAGGATGTTGATCCTGTCCGCGAAAAATCAATTCAGTTAATCGGAAGATTAACAAAAATGCTTAATAAATTCATTCCGGGTCACATTGCAAAATATTCGGATGATTTTGAACCACGTGCTTTCGGAGATAATTTTCAAAAATGGGGAACAAGCACTATTCTTGTTGAATCCGGAGGATGGAAGGATGACCCTGAAAAACAATTTCTCAGAAAAATGAATTTTCTATTGCTTATTTCTGCATTTAAAGAAATTGCCGATGGTAGTTATAAATCCGAAACACCGGATACATATGAGAATATACCTTTCAACGGAAGATACTTATTCGATCTTTTACTGCGAAATATGAACCTAAATCACAATGGTACAAACATTAAAATTGACCTGGGAATTAATTTTATTGAGTATCAATCCAATGATAACAATAAAATATTCAGAAGATCAGTAATTCAGGATTTAGGAGATTTATCTGTTTTTTATGGGTATAAGGATCATGACTTTACTGGTTATGAATTAGAAACGGGCAGAACTTTTTCCGATTCTATGGTAAATATTAACAGGATTAATGAAGATGATCTTTATGATTTTTATAGTAAGGGATACACAATGTTAAGTACGGGAGATTCAGTTGAAGGACGATTTACTGACTTACCTATAAATATAAGCTTTGGTGAATTTGAAAATCAGGAGAGTCTGCCCAAAATCGGTCAGCATGCTAGTTTTATCCTTAAAAAAGATGGAAAAATAAAGTACGTAGTTATAAATGGATATATTCAAAAAGTACAAAAAGGCCGGGAATTTAAGGGTAACGGTTTATACTACAAATAATCCTGTCTTTGAATATTTCAGCCGATTTACTATTATTATAACAGTAATTTTATCAAGCTATACCGAAATACCCAAATTAGTTTATGTTGAATTTTCTCCTGACATTATTAGCTGAACCACAAACCCCTGAACAGAAGCAGCTTTATGCTGATTTTGAAAGAGAAGCTGTTCCGCATATGGATGCCCTCTATAATTATGCTCTTAAAATGATCGGCGATAGTGACGATGCTAGTGACCTAATCCAGGAAACCTACCTTAAAGCTTTCAGATTCTTCGATAAATTTGAAAAAGGAACTAACTGTAAAGCCTGGTTGTTTCGGATAATGAAGAATACCTATATAAATACTTATAGAAAAAGTACTAAAGAACCTGATAAAGTTGATTATGATGATGTTGAGAATTTTTACGAAAATATTAAAGCTTCCAATACCGATAGTGCTCACCTTGAGAAGGATATTTATGATAACCTTTTGGATGATGAATTATCTGGTGCCATTACATCTTTACCAGAGGACTTCAGAACAGTTGTAATTTTAGCGGACATCGAAGGTTTTACTTATGAGGAAATTGCAGATTTTATAGATGTCCCGGTTGGAACTGTGCGGTCGAGACTTCATAGAGCAAGAAAAATGTTGTTTACTAAATTGTACGAATATGCCGGTGATAAAGGTTATCTAGTTAAAGAAGATTAATTAAGAATTATGGATATAAGGAAAGATTTAACTGCAGCCTTAGTTGATAATGAGCTTCATGATGAAGTTCTTAAAAATCAGCTTGTTTCTCAAATAGAAACAGACTCTGATTTACGTTATGACTATATGGTTCAGAATCTTGTTAAAACTTTAATCAAGGATAAAGTAAGCTATCAAGCTATTCCCGAAAAGGTTAAAAGCAAAGTTTTAAGAAAAATTCAGCCTAAAGAAGTTAGAGTTAAATCGTCATCTACGTTTTTTGCAGGATTTTTTTCAAGACCAGCACTTTCATTTGCAACTGCAATTCTGGTAATTCTGGCTGCTTTACTAATTTTGATAAACAGGCCTGAGGTTTCTGAACCCAAAGATTTTGCTTTAGAACAACTTGGTGACGATAATATGTTTGTTCAAGCAAAAAATAATTTCAGGAGTATTTTAGAAGGGAAATTAGCGCCGCAATTAGTAAGCTCTGATCCATCAGAAGTAAAAAACTTTTTTGTTTCAAGCGGAGTAAAATATTCTACTCTTGTTCCTTATATGACTAAGTGGGATCTCCTGGGAGCAGTAGTTTCAGAAGATCGTGGTGAAAAATTTGCACACCATGTTTACTCTAATCCTGAAGGTGAAATTGTCTATTTATTCCAGGTTGAAGAGTCATATTTGCAGACACATGAAATAATCAAACTTACTGATGATCTTTTATCTTATCTTGATGAAGGAAATTGTTATACCACTCTAACTGATGATTATTCTACTTTAATGGCAAAGTCCGGTAATAATATTTATGCAGTTGTATCAAATGCTTCTCTCGAAGATATTTCACAAAGTTTCTGTGCCTTGAATTAAATTCAACATCATAAATTCTTTACTTAAACCTGCCAATATCAACTTTCTATTTTTATTATTATGAGTGCTCAATAATACACTAATTATTAAAAAACTGCTCTTTTCAAGTAAAAATCGACCGATGAGAATTAGTATAGGTGCAAAACTTGATTTCTCAACCGTGAATTTCTATATTTCTTATCCGTTTTATAAAAGATTGGATTATTATGGCTAAAGTAAAAAATGTTCAGACTTTCTGTTCATATTGTGGTGCAGAACGAACAATAGAATTAGTAAAGGGAGCATTTAGTGATGATGCTGAAACAAAACAATGGGGAAAGTGTAAAAAATGCAAACAGATGATAATGATTGATATTACACATATCCAGTTAGCGGATGGCAGTTCAAAGAATATGGAAACTGAAAATGCAGTTGAGTATTCACCGAAAAACACTTTTGAAATTGGTGCTGCTATATATCATAAAGGCTGGGATGACTTCGGATTGGTTACAGGCAAGGAAATTTTATCAACTGGACAGAAATCAATTACAGTAGATTTTCAAAAATCAGGTATTAAAAAATTAATTGAATCAATAACAAATCAAAGCCAACAAAGCGAGGTGAATTAATTGGTAGGCATTCAGATAGGTGATAACGAATCCATCGATAAGGCTCTCAGAAGGTTCAAGAAAAAATATGAGAGATCCGGAGTGTTGAAGGAGTTTAAGAAAAGAACTTTCTTCGTAAAGCCTTCGATAAAGAAACGAATGGAAAAGCTTAAAGCTATTAGAAGGGCGCACAGACCCGAAATTATATAAACAAAAAAGCCCTCTTGTTTGAGGGCTTTTTTATTACTTTATGTGAAGTTTTGGTTCTATTATTTCCGGTTCTTTCTCTTTTAGAAAGTGCTTTTCAAGATGAGTGGTAATTATTTTGAATGCATCATCTAAATTATTCGAGAAGTGGAACAGCTTCATATCCGATTCACTAATAACACCTTCAAATATCAGATTATCAAAGTTTATTATACTCTTCCAGTATTTCTCATCATAGATAATTAACGCAAGTTTTTTTCTTATCTTATCTGTCTGTACCAAGGTAAGAATTTCGAATAACTCATCCATTGTTCCGAAACCGCCTGGAAATACAACTAAAGCTTTTGATAAATAAGCAAACCAGAATTTTCTCATAAAGAAGTAATGAAATTCAAAACTCAGATCCTTTGTAACATATTTGTTTACGAATTGTTCAAAAGGAATACTTATGTTTAATCCGATAGAATATCCGCCAGCTTTTTTGGCTCCTCTGTTAGCGGCTTCCATAATACCGGGACCTCCTCCGGTACAAACAATAAAACGATTTGCGCTGGTTTCAAGATTCATCGACCACTCTGTTAATCTTCTGGAAAGTTCAACAGCATCCTCATAATAGCGGGACATTTCAAGCCCACGCTGAGCCTGCCTTAATGCTTTACCGAAATTCGGTATAGATTTAGGATTTGCTGTCTGAAGTTTTTGAAGAGCTGCCTGAGCATCCCGCCTGGACATTAACCTTGCTGAACCAAAGAAAACTATGGTGTCCATTATTTTGTGTTTCTTAAATCTTGCACGAGGTTCTAGATACTCGGCAAGCAGACGAATCGTTCTGCCGTCAGTTGAGTTTATGAAATCAAGATTTTCATAAGCTTTATCATTTTTAGGATTTTTTGCCATAATACTCTCTTTATTATTTATGATTTATCTGTCTAAAAAATCTGTTTCACTGCATAAGAATTAAGCTTTATATTTCAATAAAGAAATTACTTTCATTTTTAAAGAGCTATTTAAAAATATCATTTTTTTACTAAGATATGAATTTAAAAATTTTAAGACTTCTATTTGCAATACTATTTCTATCTAATTTTATTGCAGAAGGAACCTCCAGAGAAGAGTTAGTAAGTAAAATAAGAACTATATTAAATCAAATGCCTGCCAGAACAGTAACAAGTATTATGATTTACAATCCTTTAAATCAGGATACAATTCTGGTTGAGAATCATACAAAGCCTATGATTCCAGCTTCAGTTACAAAACTTTTTACAACTTCCACAGCTTTAACTATTATGGGGGGCGATCATTATTTTAGTACTAAATTACTAACCGATGATACTAATATTAGTGACGGCAAAATTACAGGTAATTTATATCTGAAAGGATATGGAAACTCACTATTTTCCGAGAATGATTTAACTGAAATGGTTAAAACATTAATTAATCTTGGAATAAAAGAAATATCAGGCGATATAATCGGTGATGATACTTACTTTGATGATATTTACGTTCGTGATGACTGGATACCGAACGAGCGGGCAAATGTTAAACTACCGGCTATATCTTCAATAGTATTGAATAGAAATCAATCTGTAGTGCAAAGAAAAGTTGGCAAGAGAATAAGGAACTATACAGAAAATGTAAAAAACCCCCCGTTGTTTGCAGCAACAAAATTAAAAGAAATTCTTACTTTAGAAAGTGTATCTGTTAAAGGAGAACCAAAATCCGGCACAGCACCTTACAAAACTATCACACTGACTGAATCCAAATCATCAATTAGAGATATAATATCTTTAATAAACAAAAACAGTGATAATTTTCTTGCCGAGGTTTTATTCAAATCTATTGGGGCTGAGGCAACCGGTAAACAGGGAAATTCGCTTTACTCACAGCAATCAATTTTGAGCTTTATTGAAGCAAACGGCATTTACAAATACGGTACATCTATAGTTGACGGATCAGGAATTTCAAGGTTTGACCAGGTTACTTTAGGCGCAGTGAGCGGCTTGCTTGAAAAAATGTATTTTGATCTTGTTCACTTTAATGACTTTTATAATTCATTAAGTATTGCCGGAATTGATGGAACATTAAGAAACAGAATGAATGGGACTTTAGCCGAAAATAATTTTCGGGGTAAAACAGGAACACTTAACGGTGTAACTTCAATTTCGGGATATGTGACCACTGCTGGTGGTGATGAATTAATTATTGGAATTATGTTTGAGTTCAACCGCGGAGGTTGGAAGTTTTATCGTTCAATTCAGGATGAAATAATTATTTTATTAGCTGAATGGGATGAATAAAAAAACCCCGGATGAATTAACTTCCGGGGTTGGAAAACGTCTTTAATTATTAAATTATTGCTGTTCTGTTTGAACTGGTGGCGCCTGCTGTTGTTGAGGAACAATTGGAGTAGTAGGAACAGTTGTTCTTCCACCTTCCTGAATCACACTTCTCTGTTCTGCTGTTGATTGACCCGGCAGAAAGAACAAATTAATAACAACAGCTAACACAGCAAGTATTCCACCTATCCACCAGGTGGCTTTACTTAAAAAGTCTGCCGTTCTCCTGGTTCCAAACATTGAACCCATATTACCTGCTCCGCCAAAAGTACCGGCTAAACCACCGCCCTTGCTGGATTGCATCAAAACTACAATAATGAGTAGTATAGCTAATATTGTTGCAATAATTATCAATAATGAATACATATTTTTTTCTCCTTTAAATAGTAGCGGGGGAGGGATTCGAACCCCCGACACGTGGATTATGATTCCACTGCTCTAACCTACTGAGCTACCCCGCCCTTTGAATTTTAGCGTGTAAATATAAAGAGTCTGTTCCTCAATATCAAAAAAAACTTAAATTCAGACTATCATTAGACTCTATTTTCCGCCTTTCTTAAGATATCTGTCAAACCAATTATGGAACTCATTGTACCAGAAAATTGAATTTTTAGGTGACAAAATCCAGTGATTTTCATCAGGGAAATAAACTAATCGCGAATCAATTCCTTTTCCTTGTAAAACCCCATACAGTTCTAAACCCTGAGTAACCACCACCCTGTAATCCTTCTCACCGTGTGCAATTAACATAGGAGTTTTGAAGTTTTTTGCATACTCCGATGGACTGCGAAGACTGAGATTTTCTTTACCATCCCAGGGCGATCCATCATACGCAACTTCTCTGAAATGTGTCCAGTCTGATGAAAACTGCCCCATAAGATTATAAACGCCGGCGTGGCTGAAAAGTGCTGAAAACCTGTCAGTATTTCCTGCTATCCAATTAACAAGGTAGCCACCATAACTTCCACCTGCTGCTCCAATTCGAGTTTCATCAATGAAAGAATATTTTTTTATGAGGAAATCTGTTGCCTTCATTATATCCATAAATGGTTTGTCACTATGGTTTCCTACAATTGATTGAGCAAAATCTTCACCAAAACTTGTTGAACCATGGAAATTAACCATAACTGTAATAAATCCCGGCGCTGCAAATAGCTGAGCGTTCCAACGCGGATGAAAATCATCACCAAAAGTTCCGTGCGGTCCTCCGTGAATAAGATGTATCATAGGCCATTTCATATCTTCCTTAAAATCCGGAGGATACAAAATGAAAAGCTGAACATTATTACCCTCCGCTCCTTCAAAATAATGTTCCTCGGTTTTTCCGAACTTAATTTGTGACAGCAATTCATCATTAAAGGAAGTTAACCTTGATTTATTACTTCCACTAAGATCAAAGCTTAGTAGTTCTACCGGCTGAGAAAGATTCTGATTAAGAACATAAAACTTATCTCTCCCTACCTGGAGAGAACTATTTGTCCCATCGCGTAAAATCTCTTTAAAGCCTGTTCCATCGTTACTAATTTTGAATACAGAAGATCTGGCTCTATCCTCTGCAATAAAGAGTATTTCAGTATTATTAGAATTTACCTGGTATCCTCCAACTGAAAGATCAACAGAAGCACTAAGCGAGATTATCTCACCTGAATTTAAATCGTAACGGACAATTTTTCTATTCTCTGCAATCTTTGTTGGATCAGTAGTTCTGGTGTAGTATAAAAATTTACCATCCAAAGAAAATTTTGGAGATGAATCGTCCCCAGGGTTATCTGAGGTAATATTATTCATTTCACCGCTTCCATCAGTATTCAACAAATAAATATCAAAATTTAGTGGATCGTGATACGGAGGCAATGTTGTGTTTTTGACCAGTGCAATTTTCTTACCATCAGGGGATATGTCATAATCTGCACCACTCCCACTTACAGTAAGCAGGTCATTCAGAGCCGGTGTAAGATCTTTTCTTTCTTTTGTTGCAATGTTATGGGAATAAATGTGAGTAACATATCCATCTGTTAACCAGCTATCCCAGTATCTAAAAAAACGATTCTCTGTTACCTTAGCAGTTACTTTAGAATCCTTACGTTTTTTAATTTCCTTCTCAAGTCCATCAAAGTCATTTTCAAATTCCGGAAGTGTATTCGATGCAAAAGCAATTCTCTTTCCATCGGGAAACCATTTTGGAGAGGAGATTCCTAGCGGCATGGATGTTAACTGTTCTGCTTCTCCTCCATCTATTGGAATTATGTATAATTGAGATCTTTCATCGTCTTCCCTTTTGGATATGAAAGCGACCTTTTTATTATCCGGACTCCAGGCCGGAGAACTATCTGATGCTTTAGAAGTTGTCAATCGCCTGATTTCACCACTATACAGATGAACGAGATAAAGATCGCTTTTCCCTTTACTATCTTCTATATCAAAAGTTGAAACAGACATTATTCCCATAGATTTATCCGGGGAAATGATAAATGAATTAATTCTCTTCAGATTCCAAAGATCTTCAGCGGAAAAAGCTCTCTTATCCTGAGAAACACCATTACTACAAATGATGATAAAAAATGCAAGAATAATTTTTACTATTTTCATATGAACTCACAATAAGTTTTATTAAAAGTTAGGGATTTTTTCACAATGATAGTGTTGCAATAATTGAAAGGCGGTATTAAAATATCAGTGGAAGATTAGCTCCTTTAAGCATATTATTAGCTACTACTAATTTCGGTCCATAACCGGTCCTTTAACCCTTCTAAACCATATTTTGTAACAGAAGAAAAAATCACAACTGGTGATTTAACTTTTTTAATTTTGATTTTTGATAGTTTTTTTATTTCTGTTTCACTTATTAAATCTGCCTTGGAAAGTGACAGAATTATATTCTTCTTAACCAAAACTTTACTATAATTTTTTAGTTCATTAAAAAGAATATCAAAATCTCTCTGATAGTCATCAGATGTTATGTCAATTAAAAACAATAAAACTCTTGTCCGTTCAATATGCCTGAGAAATTTGATTCCCAAACCTTTGCCTTCGTGAGCACCCTCAATTATTCCCGGGATATCTGCAACTGTGAAGCTTTTATAATCTTTATATTTTACAATACCCAAATTAGGTTCCAGGGTAGTGAATGGATAATCTGCTATTTTCGGTCTGGCAGCGGATATCGTAGAGATAAGTGTGGACTTACCTGCATTAGGGAAACCGACAAGGCCAACATCTGCAATAAGTTTTAATTCAAGAATAACCTTTAATGATTCGCCCGGTTTGCCTGGTTCGGCAAATCGCGGAGTTCTCCTGGTTGGAGTTGCAAAATTTGAATTACCTTTACCACCCTTACCCCCTTTAGCGAGAATAATTCTTTGATCATTTTCACTAAGATCAAAGAGAAGTTTGTTTGAGGATAAATCTTTAATCATTGTTCCGGGAGGTAATTTTATAATAATATCCTCACCATTTTTACCATCTTTAAGTGATGAACCGCCGGGAGCACCTTTACCAGCCTTGTAAATTCTTTGGTATTTGAAATCAAGAAGTGTTGAAAGATTGGAATCTGTTTGAATAATAATATCCCCCCCTTTACCGCCATTGCCTCCGGAAGGACCACCTTTGGGGACATACTTTTCTCTTCTAAAAGTTACAGCCCCATCACCACCGTGTCCGGCAACAACCTCAATCTGAGCATAATCAATGAACATCTTAAACCTGATCGAAGTAGTTTGCTATTGCATTTGTAAGAATGACTGCCTGCTTGGATTGCGGACTAATCTTGCTTGAAGTGAATAGCGATTTCAATATTTCAGTTGCTTCGTTGAAGTTCTGACACTCAGAAATTCTTTCAATAGTATTTGCAAAATCTTCGCTATCAGAATTGAAAATTGTATCAGTTATTTTGTCAATTTCTCTTGAAGTCAGGAAACTGAAAACATCCCTCTTCTTCTTTAATTTTACTTCTGGTAAATCATCTTCAGAAGATGTTTCAATTTCAATTTTTTCTTCCTGAATTTCATCCTCCTCTAAGCCTTCTTCTTCAATTTCAACTTTATCCTCAGGTAATTCATAGTCTTCTATTAACGATTGAACCGATTCACCCTCTTCCAGAGAATCATCGTCATTAATATTTGAAGTAGTTTCTACATCTTCAACATTTAAGATTTCTTCTTCCGGCTCTTTTAATTCATCAATATCTTTTAATTCTTCATCATAAAAAGAAAATAATTCTTCTTCATCTTTTTCATCCAGCAATTCAGTTTCTTCAATAATGAAATTATCTTCTTCGGATATAAGGTTGGAAAGATTGGATTTTTGCAGTTCTTGCTCTTGCTCTAAGGAACTTTGTGGATCAAGCTCAGTATCACTTTCAATTTCCGGTTCAGTTTTAACTGAGCCTTCAGATACAGATTCATCAATAGGATCATCATCTAAAGATTGAGAAGGTTTTTCCTTCATTATTTCTTCATCAGGAGTACCATCCAGCAGCTGTTCATCTTCTTCAATTTCAGGCCCGGGAGTGTTATCTTCCTCTATTAATTCTTCAATATCCTGCTTTACAATTTCATCCTGTATCAGTTCCTGAATTATATTATCATCTGATTTGAATTCTTCATTTACTGGTTCTTCGTCCTGAGTAAGAGATTTTATTTCAGCTTCTTCAACAGTTTTAACTTTTTCGAAATCTCCTTCAACTTCTGAATCGGATTCACTAGTTGTAGGCAGAATTGATTCGGGTTCCACCGGGGATGAAGAATAAATAATTTTCCTTATATCATCAATATTATATTTTCTTTTAGCAGGGTTTGGAATAGCACGTTTTAATTTTAACAGATGATCAATAAGGTTTTTTTCTTTCAATAATATTTCAACCGTCTCAACGGTAATGTCTCTTTTATTTAGGCCACCAATACTGAAAAAGTCTGCAATAGACACTAATGAATTATCAACCAGTTTTTCAAAATGCGTCGAGAATAATTCCCTGTCAATTTTATTAAGTATCAGTTCAAATTCAGTGGAGGACAGATTAACAATATTTCTTTTTGAGAGATAGGCTTTAAATACGTTTTTCAGATAGTCGTAATAATAGAGATAATTAAGAACCATTTCCAGTTCGCCGATGGAAATGTTTTTCTTTTCACCAAAAATTAATTTTTGCAGCGACCAGTTAGGTTTTAGCACATAACTTACATTAAATGAAACAGAACGGGATACAAGAATTTTCATATCCTCATAGGATACTTTTTTCGTTTTTTTTATCTCATCAGCGATCATTGAAAAGTGATGATGAATTCTTGGTCCCGAATAGTCGAATAGGGAACCCTGAATAAGTTTTTGTCTATCTTCATAAATTAAAAACTCAAATTCTGCATTTACATATTGTTTTATTGCCGGATGAATATTCGTTTCCAGTAATTTCTCAAATGTAAAAAATGAACCAAGTTTCTTAATATTATTAAGAGTAAAGTCTGTTATAAATTTTATTTCAGGTTGAAACATAATACTCTACATAACTTCTTGAATTATATGCAAAAATACAAAAATTAGCTTAAAAGTTTATTATCAAATCAAGTTCTTAATAATACTCAAAAATAATATGATAAATCAATTACCTGATGGTATGAGTGAAATATCCTGCTAAATACGACTTAAACTTAGAATAGAACCATCTCTTATAGATAAAAAATAAAAATCCCGATTTAACCAAATCGGGATTAAATATACTATAAGCGCTCACTGGTAATTATCATAAATAAAATTAAACCAGCTCTTCTTTGTTTTTAAACTTCGCCATCACAAAATCACGGTTCATCCTAGCTATATTAGTGACAGAAATGCCCTTAGGACACTCCGCTTCACAAGCATATGTGTTAGTACAGCTTCCAAAACCAAGTTCATCCATTACTTTTACCATTCGTTCAACTCTGCGGTATCTTTCCGGCTGACCCTGCGGGAGCAGAGCATACTGCGATACTTTAGCAGAAACAAACAGCATTGCAGATGCATTTTTGCAAGCAGCAACACAAGCCCCGCAGCCAATGCAGGCTGCAGCATCCATTGATAAACTGGCAGTCTCTTTAGGAATCGGGATTGCATTTGCATCAGGCACTCCGCCGGTGTTAACTGAAATGTATCCACCTGCTGCCAGTATTACATCGAAACCAGAGCGATCCACAATAAGGTCTTTAATAACAGGAAATGCTTTTGCACGAAATGGCTCAATCCAGATAGTTTCTCCATCCTTAAAGTTTCTCATATGAAGCTGGCATGTTGCTATTCGCGGAATAGGTCCGTGTGGTCGCCCATTAATAACCAATCCGCAAGTTCCACATATACCTTCGCGACAGTCACTTTCAAAATGGACTGCTTCTTCGCCTTTTAATTCAAGACTGTTATTCAATTCATCAAGCATTTCAAGAAATGAAGCATCCGGTGAAACCTGAACATCGTAATCAACAAATCCACCAGCAGAATTTATATTTTTCTGTCTCCAGATTTTTAGCTTTAGGTTAAGTTTTTTTGCTTCCATTATTTGTAACTCCTTATAGCCGGTTTTACATATTCAAATTCCAGTTGTTCTTTATGAAGATTCCATTTACTTTCACCTGCAAATTCCCAGGCAGATACATAAGAATAGTTCTCATCATCACGCTTAGCTTCACCGTCTTCAAACTGATATTCAGTTCTGAAGTGCCCCCCGCACGATTCATTTCGATCGAGTGCATCAAGTGCCATCAATTCACCAAGTTCAAAGTAATCGATTAATCTTCCGGCACGTTCAAGGGTCTGATTCACATCATCGCCGCTGCCGGGTATAGTAACGTTTTTCCAAAACTCCTCTTTCAGTTGCCTTATTTCCTTTATTGCTTCTTTCAAACTTTTTTCATCACGAGCCATTCCAACGTTATCCCACATTATTCTGCCAAGCTGTTTGTGAATATCATCGACCGTTCTTTTTCCTTTTATAGAAAGTAGCTTGCTAGTGATATCTTTCACTTCAGTCGCTACTTTATCAAACTCAGGGTGATCGGTTTTAACTGCAGTTGGTTTTGCCGAAGCAAGGTAGTCTCCCATAGTGTAAGGAATAACAAAATATCCATCTGCAAGTCCTTGCATAAGAGCAGAGGCTCCTAACCTGTTAGCACCGTGATCCGAAAAGTTTGCTTCGCCAAGTACAAACAAACCGGGAATAGTGCTCATCAAATTATAATCCACCCACAAACCACCCATTGTATAGTGTGGTGCCGGATAGATCATCATGGGAACCTGATAGGGGTTTTCACCAGTTATAGTTTCATAAATTTCAAAAAGATTTCCATAGCGCTCTTCAATAACATGTTTACCAAGTCTTTTAATAGAGTCATTAAAATCGAGATATACTGCATCGCCTCCTTTTACACCACGTCCTTCATCACAGACTTCCTTTGCGGCACGTGAAGAAATATCTCGTGGTGCAAGGTTACCAAATGAAGGATATTTTCTTTCAAGATAGTAATCTCTTTCATCCTCTGGAATATCGTTGGGATTACGCATATCATTTTTTTTCGTAGAAACCCAAACTCTTCCGTCATTTCGTAAAGATTCACTCATCAAAGTAAGCTTAGATTGTGACTCTCCGTGTAATGGTAAGCAAGTCGGGTGTATTTGAGTAAAGCTGGGGTTTCCGAAAAATGCACCGCGTTTATGAGCTCGCCAGATTGCTGTTGCATTACAGTTCATTGCATTTGTTGATAGGAAGAATACATTTGCATAACCACCGGTTGCAAGACAAACAGCGTGAGCAGAATACTTTTCTATTTCTCCGGTAAGCAGATTTCTGCAAACTATTCCTTTGGCTGAACCGTCAACTATAACAACATCCAGCATTTCTCTTCTTGTATAAAGTTTAACTGTTCCTTTATCAACTTGCCTGTTTAGTGCACTTACTGCACCAAGTAAGAGCTGCTGACCCGTTTGTCCACGCGCATAAAAAGTTCTTGAAACCTGCGCACCTCCAAAAGAGCGATTATCCAGAAGGCCGCCATATTCTCTTGCAAAAGGAACACCTTGAGCAACACATTGATCCATAATATTACCGCTTACTTCTGCTAAACGATGAACATTTGCTTCACGTGCACGAAAATCTCCGCCTTTAACTGTATCGTAAAAAAGTCTGTAAGTGGAATCACCATCATTCTGATAATTCTTTGATGCGTTTATACCTCCCTGCGCAGAGATGCTGTGAGCTCTTCTGGCACTATCGTGGAAAGTAAAGTTCAAAACGTTGTAACCAAGTTCACCCAAAGAAGCAGCCGCGGATGCACCTGCTAATCCTGTTCCTACAACTATTATGGTATATTTTCTTTTATTTGCCGGATTAATCAATTTCATATTGAACTTATGGTTGGTCCATTTTTCCGAAATATGACCTTCCGGAATTTTAGAATTTAACTTTGTCATTGGCTACCTCCGTAAAAGAAAAAGAAGTAAATAGGCATAGATGCGAATCCTACTGCCATAATAATTGCATATGCCGTTCCGATTTTTTCAACAATCGGGAAGAACTTTTTATTATTCCATCCAAATGTCTGAAAGGCACTCTGGAATCCGTGGTTAAGATGAAATCCAAGAAGTACCATAGCAATAACGTAAAATAAAACGTACCACCATAAACTGAAAAAATAGACTACTATATCGAAGTACTGATGAATATCAGCAAGTCCCATCGGATCGTAAAAATTAAACCGCCAAAAAAATGTAGCAAGATGTGAAACTAAAAAAATCAGAATTATTGATCCTGTTAAAAACATAGTTCTGGAAAAAAGAGTACTGTTCTCTGAAGCACTATTTACTTTATAATTTGTGCCGCGAGATCTTTTATTTTCAAGCCATAGCTTTGATCCATTGTAAATATGAAGCAGAAAAACAGCAAGCAGCACTACTTCAATTACACGGATAAGCGGCTTAACAACATCAAGTGTTGAGACATAACCGTTAAAAGTTTCAGCCCCGAAAAACAATGTAATATTTCCAATCAGGTGAATGATCAGAAAAATGATAAGGAAACTCCCTGTGACCGCCATAGTGATTTTTTTGCCGATCGAGGAGTGGGCAAATTTTAGAAACCGACCCATTATAAAACTCCTTCTGGTTCAGAATTATTAAATGGAAAATTGATTTTGAGAGTAAAACATAGAGGAACGTTACAAGGTTCAAAGTTAACAGTGTAAAATATTTTATACGATTGTTTCAATTGGACGAATAATGTTAACATTTGATAAAAGTTATATGCAACATAGAAAAAAAAGTTAAAACTGTGAAGTAAATTGATAGAAAAATGTAAATTTGAACTTAACCCAAATAGGCGCTATTTTAGTGCCAGTTCTTTGAACAAATTTTACAGTGTCCCGGTCCCAACTTGTCGGGATAACGGGAATTATAGGGAAGTCCGGTGCTTCCGCTTTGCGGAATATTCCGGCGCTGTCGCGCAACTGTGAATTTCTTTTTGCGGACTGCCAACTGCAGACTGCCGACTGAAACAGAGCCAGGAGACCTGCTGTAAAAGAAACAAATCAACCTTCGCGCAAAAGGTAAGATTAACGATGGTCTTCTAATTATTCCAATCGTTTTATCTCAACTTGATTACGCGAAGTTACTTTTGATCTATTACTAGGAGTAACTTCAATGAAATATAATTTTACAATCCTTTTTCTGGCTTTTTTCATTTCTTCATCTCTTCTATTGTCTCAAACATCTGTTATTAAAAAAGCAGACTCATCTGGTATATATAAACTAACAGATGTTGTAATATCAGCTACTAAAACTAATACAAGCACCTTAGAACTTGCAAATTCAATAAGCACTATTGATTCTACTGAAATTTCTAATAGAAATTCTTTTCACTTATTTGATCTCCTAAGAACTGAATACGGATTAAGTTTTACTTCACAGGGTGGTCCGGGTACATTGTCAAATATTTATCTTCGGGGAGGAAGTCCGTCTTTTACTCACGTGCTTATTGACGGAGTGGAAATGAATCTAACAAGCGATCCGAATGGAGTTTATGATTTTGCTTCCCTCTCCTCAGAAAATATTGAAAGAATTGAAATATTACGCGGACCGCAATCCATACTTTATGGTTCAGATGCATTAGCAGGTGTTATTAATATTATTACACGAAAAGGTAATGGATCGCCTCGTTATTCTTTTTCAGCTGATGGCGGATCTTATAACACTTACAAAGCAAGTGCTTTATTATCTGGTTCCTTAGATGAATATAACTATTCAATTTCTTTGGGTAGAATTCAAAGTGATGGTTTTTCCGCCGCTAATGAAAAACATGGAAATACTGAAAGAGATGGATTCAGTAGAAATAGTATCTCATCTTCTTTCGGGTACCGGATATTGGATAATTTAAATACAAACATAGTTTTAAGATTATTAAAGTCTGATGCTGATTATGATCAATCAGGCATTAATGGTGATGATCCGACCTATAAGTTTAATCAGGAGGAGTTTTTTATTAGAAGTGAAACAAAGCTAAACCTTTTTGATAGCTTATGGGAACAAAAATTTGGGGCATCCTTTATAAGAAATGTTAGAAAATATAAATATGATGAAACTGTAAATAACCCCTTTTCATCAACCAGTTTGTATGATGGGCGAAAGCTCAAATTAGATTGGCAGAATGATTTGAATCTTTCCGATAATAATCTGCTTTCAATAGGAATTGACTTTGAAATTGACGAAGCAGTTTCAGAATTTAATTCATTTTCTTCTTTCGGAGACTTCATAAGTCTGTTTCCTAAAAGTGATTCAAGAACATTTGGCTTGTATATACAGGATCAAATAAAAGTCGGCAATCAGTTTTTTGCCTCAGCCGGCATTCGGGTTGACAATCACGATAAATTTGGATCTTCTTTTACTTACAGATTAGCCCCCGCATATATATTCTGGCAAACAGGAACAAAATTAAAAGCAACTGCGGGAACTGCCTTTAAAACTCCTTCTTTATTTTATTTATATGACCCTGCATTCGGAAATCCGGAATTAGAACCTGAAAAAAACTTTGGCTGGGATGCTGGTATAGAACAATTTTTCTGGAGTGAAGGAATATCAATAGGTCTGACTTACTTCCATAATAACTTTAAGGACCTTTTTGGATTTGATGATAATTTCAAGACAATAAATATTAATAAAGCTGAAACCAGAGGTATTGAAGTTTACTCAATTATAAAGCCTATTTTGGGCTTAGATTTAAAGTTAAATTATACCTACACAGATGCAAGAGATATGAGTGAAGGTATAACAGACGATACCAGAAAACTAATAAGAAGACCCGAACATAAAATTGGTGGGTTAATCAGTTATAATTATTCAGATATAACTAATACCAATATTGAAATTATATATGTTGGTAAAAGAGACGATCTGGATTTCAGTACTTTTCCATCAACAAGAATTCAGGTTGATCCTTATATCCTATTGAATTTGGCAGCTCATTATAGAGTGTTTGATTTTTTAAGATTCAATATCCGTATCGAAAATCTGCTGGATACTGATTATGAAGAGGTATTCGGATACGGAACTGCAGGAATTTCATTTTACGGAGGATTCAGCTTTGCGATAAATTGAAATTGTAGTTTTGATGTAATTTAATATTCATTGTTTTGAATATTTATTTTGACTTTTGACACTAATAAACTTTATTTTTGAACAATTATAATAATAATATATAACACACGATATAATCGTTTAGATTAACAGAAAGGAATTGAAATGAGCTCAATAAAAGTATCACCCAGATTTTTAGTATTAGCAGGATTGATAATCATGGCTGCAATTGTGCGCCTGCTACCACATCCGCCTAACTTTGCACCAATTGCTGCAATGGCGTTATTTGGAGGGGCGTACTTTAATAAAAAGGTTTTTGCGTTTGCTATTCCACTTGCTGCACTATTTGTAACAGATCTGTTTCTCGGATTCCACAACACAATGTGGGCTGTTTATTTAAGCTTCATAGTGATAGTAGGATTAGGGATGGTAATGCTTCAAAAAAAATCAGTTTTAAGAGTTGTGCTTGCCTCAGTTAGTGCAGCTGTATTGTTTTTTGTTTTAACCAACTTCGCTTTCTGGGCATCTGATACATTGTATCCTACTACTTTAACAGGATTAGCAGCTTGTTATACTGCAGCAATTCCGTTCTTCCATAATACACTTATTGGTGATTTGTTCTTTACCGGTGTAATGTTTGGATTGTTTGAACTTGCTAAAACAAAATTCCCTGAGCTGATAAGAGTTAAAGCTTGAGAATAAAAAACCCGAGGTTGTCTCAAAAGTATTTTTTACTTGCACACTGAGCTTGTCGAAGTGTGGATTTTGAACAATTTGTCAGTCTTAGATAAACTCAAACTGACAAATTATGCTTTCTGAGACAGACTCAGATTAGTTCACAAAAGTACAAATGCTTTACTTACTATTTCTCTTCCCTCTTCGATAAGCAAGCATTACGATTTTTTTTAATGCTGCTGCATAGGATAAACCGGACGTTGCTGCAGAACGCATAAATCCGGCACCTTCAGTCAGATCAGGATTAGGATTAACCTCAAGAACATACAATTTATTATCTTTTGATAATCTCATATCAACTCTGGAGTAGTCTCTTACACCCATTACCCTAAAGGCAGCAAGCGCCATTTGTTTTGCTTTTTCTTCAACCCGCTTTGGAAGTTTAGCAGGACAAATAGGAATTGTTTTATGATATGATTCGTGAAGAGGATCCCATTTAGCCTGATAGCTTACAATGTTATAAAGGTGATCTGGCATTTTTTTGAAATCGATTTCACTGATCGGTAGTACTTTGGGTTTCTTATCACCTATCACTGCGACATTCAATTCCCTGCCATCAATAAACTCTTCACATAATGCCGGCTGGTTGAAATACTGAAACACATATTCTATCCTGTCTCGCAACTCAGTTTCACTGCTTACTATAGATTCATTTTCAATTCCGACGCTGGCATCTTCATACGCAGGTTTTATTATCACCGGGTATTTAAGATGGCTCTTATAAGCTTTAGCTTTCTTTCTAAAAACCTTGAACCGTGGAGTTTGTATTCCATACTCGCTTAAAATCCTCTTAGTGAGTGCTTTACTCTGGCAGTTAGCCAGCGCTAATGGCGGAGCTCCTGTGTATGGTACTCCAAGAAGCTCATACAATCCAACAATATTCATTTCATAACGAGCAATTTCCTTGTAAATCTCAACGAAATTAAAAATTACATCAGGTTTGTTTTTGTTAATTTCATCGATTATTGACTGAAAGTTATCCATTATATTAAGTGTGTAAGCATCCAGCCCGACTTTTGATAGTTTTTTTGCCATCATTTCATATTCTTCCATGGGAGTGAGGTTTTCCACCTCAAAATACTCCTTAAAATCGCCTACTTTTTCTTTCGATTCGGGAATCTTATAAAATTCAGGGTGAGCTTCATTATAAACTATGGCAACTTTTATTTTTTTCTCTTTCATAATTAAAAAATAATTATAAAAGACTTTATATAAAACTTAAACTTTCATTAAGTTTGTGCTCACTAAACAGAAAACATTAATGAGCTTTTATCCTCAACCATATAAATATCAATGCGGACCATTCGCTCTAAAGTACGCTATGGTAATGCTTGGCAGATTTGAAAGTGAAAATCAGATTGCAGTTAAAGCTGGAAGCACGTGGTGGTATGGAACTGATGAAATTGGGCTTGCCAAAGCTGCAAAGTACTACAACTGCAAGATGAGATACTTCAGACGTGAAAAACCGCAGGATGCAATAAAAGTTCTAATTGAAAACCTGAAAAAAGGTCATCCCTGCATTTTGAGTGTGGATAATTGGGAGCACTGGTTCACAGTAGTACATGTTCAGCAAAGAAAATTTATTGTTACAGATAGCTCGCTTGATAAGGTTATTACAATTTATACTCCAAACCAGCTTTTAAAGCGATGGAAATATTATGATGATGATGATGACGAAATCAGTTATGATGGTTATGCAATTATTCCTCAGTTTAAAGTTACAACTAAAGCAAAATTTACTCTTGAGCAAGCCCGCTATGTAATGGATGTACGAAATCAGAAACTCTCAAAAAAATGGGATACATACTTTAATGATCTGATAGCCATTTGTCATCCAAGGCATGCAAACACAACTCATTTAATTTCCTTCAGGGATTTTCTGAGACGTTATGAAAAGCTGTTGGTAACCCAGGTTGCCAACTGGCACGGTACGCCAACAGTCCGTGAGCTTAAAAAGATTCTGAGCAATTTCCAGTTTATGGCTGATGTTTATGACCTTGTAATTCACGCTGATGAACAAAAAAAAGCATTGATTGATCTTGCTTCTATTTTGATGATGTATGCCTGCGGCAAGTACGGCATGGATGAAATATACTGATAAGTTCAGGATTAAACTCAAGATTATGTTCAATATAAGATCAGTTTTAATTTAATGCCTAATCTTATTCACCGAATTTGATGATTAACAAATTGGCAGTATCTAGTACTTTCATATTTCGGTGTCATAAATTATTTTGGTGAAATTATATGAGTTATACGCAAAGACATCCACTTTTACTAAAAAAAGAATCCTCAGCATTGCTTATAATTGATCTGCAGGAAAAAATATTGCCTGTAATCAGAAATATTGAAACTGTTTTAGAAAACACAGTTAAGCTGATTAAAGGCTTTAAGGCAATGCAACTCCCAATTTACTTTACTGAACAGTATCCAAAAGGATTGGGACCTACCTCACAAAAAATTAAAGATGAACTTGAGGGATATTCTGCTATTAACAAAATGAGTTTTAGCTGTTCGGGAGCAGAAAATCTCTTCGAGGAATTTCATAAAAAGAAATTTTCTCAGATAGTAGTCAGCGGTGTTGAGTCTCATGTATGCGTTCAGCAAACTGTTTTGGATTTGCTCTCAAACAACTTTCAAGTCAATTTAACCGCTGATGCTGTTTCATCAAGAAAAGAAACAGACTACAACATAGCTTTAGAGAGAATGAGAACACTGGGTGCACAAATTACAACAACAGAATCTGTTCTTTTTGAACTTCTTGAAGTATGCGGTACACCGGAGTTCAAAACAGTATCTAAAATTATAAAATGAAAGCTGGAGAATTTACTGGCTCTTTAAAAGATTTATTCAATCGAAAAGGTGTTCAAGTGCCTGGTACTTAGTATGAACATCTTCAACAAGATCATCAATTTTTTCTAAATCGTTATTCTGCATAGCGACCATAAATTTTTCCGAAGCTTTAGAAAGATTCCCTACCAAAGACAAATATTCGTCTTTTTTATTGAGAGCTCTCCTTGGAATATCAGATGATTCAATTATTCCGGCTTTGCTGTGCAAATCTAATGATGCTTCCTTAAGTTTTATGTAATCTTTCTCAGGATAATAGTAATGATAAATCATATAAAGAGTTTGATGATAGTCATCTATTTCTTTTGACATTGGCTTAATAATCCGGACAAGCATCTCAAAATCTGAGTGGAGCTCTTCGGCTGCATCAAGCATAGCCTGATCATCATCCCCTTCGAATGCTCTGTTATATGATTCAACCGAGGAGCGCAATTTTTCAACCCCTTCTTTCCAATTATCTTCCTTATCTCTGAGGATTCCAGAAAGTTTAACTTCGAATATTTTTTCTGCACCAGTGTTTACATCATCCTTAAATCCTTTGAGCATATTGATGTCTTTATTCGGAAATGCTGTATGCCAGATTTGATATATAACATCGTGAAAGGAAAAAAGTTCGGGAACATCCCAGCTCGTTTCAGATGGCTTAGGCTCTTCTTGTGAATGCAAAGTTAAGCAGGATACAAACAGTAAAAGAATTACCAGTAATTGTATTTGTTTCATAATACCCCTGTAGATGTGTGAAAAATATGTATTTCAAACTTATAAAAAATAGTTTTTCTTAAAAAGCGGTTTTAAGAGTAATTTAATCAATAATAAGCAGATTAGAATATGACATATACAAGAAGTTCAGATTAAATCGTAAAAAAATTTGACAATCCGTTATTTTTACATATCCAATTATTATAACTTTTATTTGGTATTCATTAACTAATCCTACTTTCGTTATAAAATATAAAATCGCACCTTATGAAATATCGTTAAATATTTATTTCATACTAACAACTAAGATTGTAAAAATGACAAAAATTTGCCTCATAACGGGACATTTCTTTTGTTTTTTGCAAAAATTACATTTTATGAAAAGGTTAAAATAATTAAGCATTTAGTTGTTTTGGGGAAATTTCCAGTACCTGTTGATTTCTGGCATAAGTGTTGATTAAAATCAAACAAATTACATCTTTTAATTATAAGTGGCCAATAACATTAAATTAGATTTATCTGAAATCATTAATGATTTTTTCAATGCTGAGCAGGTAGAAGAATTATCCAAACATTTAAACTTTGATAGGATTATTTCTGAATCCGGACCTCATACGAATGATGATTTGGACAATAGCAGTTTTTCATTTGGGCCGGAAGCTAAAGCCAATATTGATTTAATGGTTACATATGCCTCCACAAGAATTGATGAAGATAATTATCTTGCCCTTCTTTTACTACTTAGCAGTTCAGCAGTTACTTATGGCGATTTTAATTCTGCATTAGATCTTTGCGATAAAATCATTTCCTTTACTTTAGACAATCCACTCTTATCAAATCTTTCCGCAAATGCCTACTTACTGAAAGGTGAGATTTACAGCAGGCAGGCAAACTGGGAATTGAGCTTTTCAAAAATAGATCATGCAAGAAACTTGTTCATCAGTTTAAGCGATAATATTGGTATAGCCAGGTGTGAGAACCTTTTAGGAACAATGTATGGTGATCTGGGTGATTTATCCAAAGCCGTTGAGCATTTTGAAACTGCTCTTTCTCTTACCAACAATCTTGATAATTATTCCTTTACCGGGAAAATTGAAATAAACCTTGGCATAGTTAATACTATTCAGGGAAATTATGATAATGCTGTTTCTTATTTTAAGAGAGCACTGCTGAACTTCGAAAAAATAAATGAAGTAAAGAGAATCTCTGAAATAAATCATAATATGGGAATGGTTTACACAAAGAAAAACGATTTCAATAATGCACTTAAACATTTTGATGAGAGCATTTTGCTTGCAATTAAAAGCGGATATATGCAAACCTGCGGAATGGCTTATCTAAGTAAAGCTTTTGTTTATTCTCAAATGAAAGACTATAATTTAAGTCTTGCTTTTGCAGATAAGGCTATGGATATAGCTTATAAATTAGACGATAAGCTTACAATTGCGGAAGTTTATAAGATAAAAGGTATTATTCACAGAGAATCAAAAAACTTCGGAGTATCAGAAAATCTTCTTTTAACAAGTCTTAGAATAAATACTGAAACTGGCAACAAGCTAAATGAAGCAGAAACATGCCATGAACTCGGATTACTCTATAAAGAAATGGGAATGATTGAGAAAAGTAAAGTTAACTTAGATAAAGCACTTGATTACTTCAAGAAGATAAGTGCGGAACCTGAAATTAAAAAGCTGGAATCAATTTTAAAGTATCTGATATGATTTTAAAAAGCCTGTCCTTGTTTCTGATCAAAGACAGGCTGCTTTAAAAAATATTTCGGCGTTACATTCCTCTGAATCCATCCATCATCATTCCACCAAAAGCAATTGCTCCAACGATCATTCCTATTACAAAATAAACT
>DATHSU010000117.1:0-4098 GCA_035463895.1 Ignavibacteriaceae bacterium
TCCACCAGTATCCTTAATTCTTTTACAAAGATCTATTTCTTCGCTGTACATAAAAAAGTTAGTGTCAAATCCACCAATACTTTCAAATATAGATTTTCTAATAAATATAGCTGAGCCGGTTACCCAGTCAACTTCGAGAAATTCTGCTTCGTTTTCCTTTACTTTTTTATTAAAATATCTTTTTTCAAAGATTTTATTTAGAAAGAAGATATTTAAAAATTCTAAGAATAGATTAGGAAAAATCCCAATTGATTTTTCTTGAATTTTATTTTCATTATAAATCTTAGGACCCAATACTGAAATTTCAGGGAATCTCTCAATCATTTCTTTTACATCCTTAAAGATATTACTTGTAATCAAAGTATCAGGATTAAGTAAAAATAAAATATCTCCACTTGCTTTAGCTATTCCAAAATTATTTCCATAACCAAAGCCTTTATTTGAATCAAGAAAAGAAATTTTCACATGAGTATTATTACCAAGAGCATTAGTAAGTGATTTTTTTTCTCCCTGACTTGAATTATTATCAACTATAATGATTTCATATTCATTTTCAGAAATGAATGATAAAACACTCTTTACACTTTCGATAATATTATTTGTTAAATTATGATTTACTATGATTACAGAGAACATCAATTAAGCCTCAATGTACTAAATGCGGGCATTTACCAAGTATTCTTTTTTTATAATCAAAATATCCTTTTATCACAAAATTCAACTTGGCAAATTTTTGTTTTTCAAATAATATGATTTTTATTAAATCTCTAATTATTCTTTTCTTTTCTTCCTTGAAGTATTCAGGAAACCACCCATAGTACTTTTTCTTTATATAGTTGAAATTACGAATTTTATAGTACCAGCGTATAGGTTTATGATTATAAGGTCGTATTGTCTTATTAAAAAGCTTAACAGTTTTTAAATTCCCTTCTTTATGTTCAAGTAGGGCTGAATTAACTTTATATATTTTATAATTATTAAGGATTAATTTAAAGCACATATCAATATCTACATAATCGATGAATAGGTTTTCGTCAAATCCACCTACCAATTGATAAGCCTTTAGATTCATCAAGTTGCCCGAAGTCATTACAACCTGAACCTCTTCAATTTCTTCCTTTGATTCTATTGATTTATAATTAATGTTATAATGCAGTGGAGAAATTATACCCGGATTATTCAATTGAGTTAGCTTATCGATAAGTTGAGTAATCATACAGGGAGAAGCTTCGCTATCCTGGTCCATAGTAAGCAAAAAATCATAACCCTTTGATATTGATTTTTGGGCAGCTTTGTTAAGTGCAGCTGAGATACCAAAATTGCCTGAGTTCTGAATAACTTCAACGTTTTCCATCGTCTTTAATATATCTACTAAAGAGTTGTTCACTATTAATGAATTATCAATTATATAAATGAAAGAAACTTGATCTTTGTAAATATTAATATTTTTTAAAACGTTGTTGTCTGGATTATATAATATTGTAGCAGCAGCGATCGAAGGTTTCAAGTTCATAAGATTGCAAAACGTTTTTTCTTATAGTCAATGTAGCCTTTTACAATCATATGCAGCTTTTTCAAAATCTCAGACTCAAAGAAGAACATTTCTATTAATTCACGAAAAAATCTTCTCCGATCAGATTTAACGTAATCTTTAAATCTTTTTTTGTAAAGATCATTAACATAAAATCTGTTTCTTGTTCTGTAATAGTATCTTTCCGGAGAATGGTGAGAAGGGAAAAATTCTATTCCAAAGAATTCTTCTCTTTTAAGTTTTCCTAAGTTATGATAAAGCACTACATTGTTTAGCCTTATAATTTTGAAGCCTACTGAATGAAGCCTAAGACAATACTCGTGATCTACATAATCAATAAAGAGTTTCTCTAAAAATCCACCAACTTTTTTATATTTCTCAAGAGATAACAGGTTACCACTGGTTATCGTGAAAAGTAATTCCTGTTCAGCAGTATTGTCAGAAGGTAAAGGGAATCCTTCATTCAGATGGAATGGAGTAATAATGGCAGCATCGGAATACTTATCAAATAACTCTGCCAATCGCTCAACCATAAATTCAGTTGCCTTACTGTCCTGATCCATAGTTAATAAATAATCAAAACCTTCTTCAATAGCTTTAGCTGCTCCAATATTTAATGCGGCAGCAACTCCAAGATTTGCATGATTAGTTAAATATTCTAAATTACTTATTTTTTTTATGTTATCAATAACTTCATTTTTTATTTTCAATTCAGAGTTGTCGATAGCATAAATTTTATTTACCTGAGATACATATGAATATAAATTTCGGAATACTGATTCATCCGGGTTAAATAATACCACAACAGCAGCAATATGCTTTTTTAATTCTATCATTAGAGAGTCATTATTATCGAAAAGAAGCAAATCTATTTTTTATATTTATTAATTCCTCATCCACAATATTTTCCGCAGTGTCCGGAATATGGTGAGGAGCTAATGCATTTTTATCCTTAAATCTTTTCGTGTTTCTTAACATATTTAATTTCCATAAGAATCCTTTCTTCCGAATTATGCTTTTACTATGATCAATATCTAAATCTTTTATATAATCAGTGCTATTAGCAATATCGGCAAACCACCAAAAAGGAGGGTGCATCTTCGCCTTTATTATCTGAAATGTGTGGTCAACATGCTCCCAGGCATTAAAATATCTTTCATCAATTAAGCCGACTTTTTCAATTACTGATTTATGATAATATGAGAAGGCACCTAACAAGTTTTTATTCAAACTTAATAAATCTGTATTACTTTCATCAAATATTATTTTTCTTGCTATTGGTTTTCCATTTATATCTTTATTTCCGTTGCCGTGATAAGCAAAATTCAAGTGGAAAATTCCTGTTTTAAATGCAACTTCAATGTATCTATCATATACATTGGGATTTATGACCATTACATCATCTTCACAAAGAAATATATGATTACACCCGTTTTGTAACAAATACTTAATACCTTCATTTTTAGATTTTCCTACACCTTTGTTTTTTTTATGCTGAATGAATTCATCAGTATGAGTGGGTATAATTGAATCGCTTATTTCATCTCCATCATTTATTATAATCATTTTATCAGGTTTTGGAATTGACATGATACATTGCTTGAAAAGGTCAACTCTATTACAAGTGATTATTGCTATGCCTACGTTATTATACATTTTCTAAATTCAATATTTCTTTTTTATCATGTTCTGGGATTCCAATTGAGTTTAATACTCTCTGGATTCTTAGTGAAGAAGTATGTTTAAGGTACTTCTTACAATAATGAACAACTTTATTATAATTTTTTATTTTTCTATAAATAAGAATTATTAAAAGATAGCTGTATTCCGGATATTGAAAATGCTGTCTGGGGAACACTATACAAATTATTTTATAAAGAACCCGATAGAAAATGAAAGGCATTGACACAAGGAAAATGTTAGACAAGAATACTTTTTTTATTTCGGTACCTGATAATGAATTTAAATATTTCTGAGTATGGTAAAATGTTATAGAAAATCCTTCATTAATAGTTTTTATCGGATCTTGATACTCTTTATTAGATTTTTCGGGTGATTTATAATACGTTCCCAAGACTTTGTCCAAATGCTTAATGTCATGCTTTTCAGCAACACGAATATAAAAATCATGATCTCCGCATACTTCAAAATCTTTATTAAACCAGATATTATCAGTAAAGTGTATTGATGATCTCCACATCGGTTGAGATCCAATTATACAACGGTCAAGAAGGTGAATGTATTTGTAGTTAGGAAAATAATAGATGCTACTGTTTCTTACCTCCTTAAAAGTCTGGTTAGGTATCGTTGTGATATACTGATCTGCATAAACAACACCAATTTCAGTATTTTTTTCTAGTTCATTAGAAAGAATTTCGAGGGCATCCTCTTTAAGTCTGTCATCAGTATTTGAGTTACATATAAACTTACCTTTAGCAATTTTTATTCCTCTATTCCATGCCTGATAGATGGTTTCCCGCTCCGTGGTACGGATATACTCGATATTATTAAACTTTGAAAGATATTTCTTAACTAAGACATCTTCATTTTGCTGAGACCCACTATTA